>NZ_JBPOEU010000008.1:0-150943 GCF_051251695.1 Maritalea sp.
GTTAGTCGAGACACGAGCACGCAAAGTGGACCGTCACTCTGTTCTAACCCAAATATTTTTTGCAAAGCTTGTGTATTGGGTGCCTTACCGGCGGCTGTTTTGTACGGCGTGATATGTGGGTCTGTCGCGGGGTTCCAAGTGGTTTCGTCAATGCCATTCACAATCCCAAAAAGGTCGGATTTGCGTTGGCTTAAAACCCCTTCCATCCCCATGCCGAACTCTGGTGTTAAAAGTTCTTCCGCATAGGTTTGGGAAACGGTCGTGATTTTTGCAGCACCCGTTAGTGCCGATTTTAAGGCTGAAATTTGCCCCCAAAATTCAAAATGATCCGCATCGAACCGGTCTTCATTCAGCCCAAGCGCTTTTAAGTTTTCCCGGCCCGTATTGCCATGAAAGGCGATGTTGTGGATGGTGAATACAAAAGGGACTTTTGACTTGGCGGCGTGCAAATATTCTGGCGTAAGGCCAGCTTGCCAGTCGTGTCCATGCACAATGTCCGGCGTCCAATCACCAGCCCCCGAAGTCGCGATCTGCGCCGCCACATATGAAAGTGCAGCAAACCGTTCAGGGTTGTCAGGCCAGTCTTTGCCCTGTGCGTCTACATAAACACCGCCACCGCGATTATAAAGATGTGGCGCGTCGATAACCAACAAGTCCAGCCCATCGACTTTGCAGGCCCGCAATTTTGCTGGCCCGCCAAACAAGTCGTCGTAGGTTTCAACAATGGTGCCTTTGTCCAGCTTTTCCAGGACAGTCCTGTAGCCTGGAAGCAAAACGCGCACTTCGTCGCCATGAGTTGCCAATGCTCCGGGCAGAGCGCCCGCAACATCGGCCAAGCCACCTGTTTTGATCAAGGGGGCGCATTCGGAAACGACGAAAAGGATTTGTGTCATATTGCAGCAGCTCTTTTATCTAGCATGTCTTGGGTAACAAGGGTCGTTCCACGTTCTGTAACCCGGAACCATTTCTCATCCTCAGCTCGATCTTCCCCAACAACAAGGCCTTCGGGGATTACAACACGAGCGTCAACGACAACTTTGCGCAATCGGGCAGAGCGGTGAACCGTCACGTTTGGCAATATTACTGCATGGTCTAGCACGGCGTAAGAATTGGTATGCACATTGGTGAACAAACACGAATTGCGCACTTCGGTGCCCGAAATAATACAGCCACCTGAGACCATAGAGGAAATCGCCATGCCGCGTCGGTCGCTTTGGTCATGGATAAATTTCGCGGGCGGAACGTTTTCAGCATATGTCCAGATCGGCCAGTCGTTCTCCCACAGATCCAGTTCCGGTGTAAAGTCCGTCAAATCAATATGGGCCTGCCAGAACGCGTCGACTGTGCCCACGTCTTTCCAATAGGCTGGTGCGCCTTCGGCCCGAACGCAACTTTCGTCAAAACGGTGAGCCATCGCTTTGCCGGTTTTGACAATTTCAGGGATCAAGTCGCTTCCAAAATCGTTGGTTGAGTTAGGATCTTGTGCATCATCGAGCAAAAGCGCGCGCAGGAATTTCCAGCTAAATACATAAATGCCCATTGATGCCAAAGCGAGGTCTGGGTTCTCAGGTGTACCCGGAGGGTCGGCAGGTTTTTCCAAGAAACTGGTGATGCGACCTTCCTTGTTGGTGTCCATCACCCCAAAAGCGGTGGCTTCCATCCGGGGAACTGTCAAACAACCCACGGTTACATCCGCGCTTGTCTCAAGATGTTGGCGGAGCATTATTTCATAGTCCATTTTATAGATATGATCGCCCGCCAGAATGACCACATAATCGACGTTGTAGCTATCAATAATATCGATGTTTTGAGTAACAGCGTCAGCGGTGCCTTTGTACCAGCTTTCTGTTCCACCCCGCTGAGAGGCAGGCAGTACATCAAGAAACTCATTACGTTCTGCACGAAAGAAATTCCAACCGCGCTGGGTGTGGCGGATTAAGCTGTGGGCTTTATATTGTGTCGCGACAGCGATTTTTCTGATGCCAGAATTCACGGCGTTGGAGAGAGCGAAATCAATGATGCGGGCTTTTCCACCAAAGGGAACAGCGGGCTTTACTCGACGGTCTGTAAGTTCTTTGAGGCGGCTTCCTCTGCCGCCTGCAAGCACAAATGCCATTGTTCTTTGTGTAAGACGTTTCGTCTCCATGTTGTACTCTCCATCCCTGTTACTTTATCGTTTTCGTCCGGTGCCGCAACACGACCACAGACAGTGGTGGCAATGTTAATGTCAAAGACTGCGCGTGCCCATCAGCGGCCACCTTCACAGCCTCTCCTCCACCCATATTGCCACGGTTGTCCCCGCCATAGATTGCTGCATCGGTATTTAAGGCTTCTTCCCAAAAGCCTAACTCAGGTACTCCAACTCGGAACTCTGATCTCTCAACTGGTGTAAAATTGCACATCACCACGACCGGCGCATCATGTGCTCCCCCATAACGCACGAACCCAATGGTCGATTGCGTCGGGTCATTGGAAAGCCATTTGAAACCTTCCGACTTGCAATCGTTCACATGCAAAGCTGGCGTGTCGCGATAGAGTTTGTTCAAATCACGCACCAACTCTTGTATGCCCTTATGCGCAGGTTGTTCAGCAGCGCCCCAGTTTAACTCGTTATCGTGTTTCCACTCTTCAGGTTGGGCAAATTCGCACCCCATGAAAAGTAACTTCTTGCCAGGTTGGGTCCACATAAAGGCATAGTAGGCCCGCAAGTTGGCAAACTTCTCCCAACGATTACCCGGCATTTTTTCAATCATCGAGCCTTTGCCATGCACAACCTCGTCATGACTGATCGGCAGGACGAAGTTTTCAGTAAAGGCCCAATCGATTGGGCTGGTCATCAGGTGATGATCGTGTCGGCGGTAAATGGGGTCTTTTTCCATGTAGCGAAGCGTGTCGTTCATCCAACCCATGTTCCATTTGTAACCGAAACCAAGTCCGCCAGCATGGACAGGTTGGGAAACAGCAGGAAAGGACGTGCTTTCCTCCGCCACCGTCATGACGCTGGGGTCAGCGCCGTAAACTGCGATGTTCATCTCTTGTAAAAAGGCAATGGCTTCGTAATTTTCGCGTCCACCATCTTTATTCGGCACCCATTCGCCCTCATTTCGCGAATAGTCGCGATAAAGCATCGACGCCACCGCATCGACGCGCAAACCGTCAAGATGATATTCCTCAATCCAATAGAGGGCGTTTGAAACAAGGTAGTTCTTAACCTCGCTTCGCCCGTAATTGTAAATCAGTGTATTCCAATCTTGGTGGAAGCCCTCGCGCGGGTCCGCATGTTCATAAAGGCAAGTGCCATCGAATTTGGCAAGGCCATGGTCATCTGTCGGGAAATGCCCGGGAACCCAATCAAGCAAAACCCCAATATCTGCCGCATGGGCAGCTTCAATGAAATCGCGGAATTCATGTGGTGGACCAAAGCGAATGGTAGGTGCAAAAAGCCCCACAGGTTGATATCCCCAAGACCCATCAAATGGGAACTCAGAGATCGGCAGCAACTCGACATGGGTGAAGCCCATATATTTGACATAAGATATGAGATCTTTTGCGAGTTCTTTGTAACTAAGGGGCCGCCCCCCGTCGTCATAACGTCGCCGCCATGACCCAAGATGAACTTCATAGATCGACATGGGACTGCTGCGATCTGCGCGGGATGCGCGCGCATCCATCCAGTCTTTGTCTTTCCAGCCATAACCTTTGATGTCGCGAACGATCGATGCTTTTTCAGGTGGGTGTTGTGAGCCAAATCCAACAGGGTCAGCCTTTAGCGTGATCGTTCCGTCTTTGCTGGCAACTTCAAATTTATATAGATCGCCATCACTCATCTGCGGGATGAAGATTTCCCAGACGCCGGTATGTCCCACAGCTCGCATGGGATGGCGGCGACCATCCCAGCGGTTGAAATCGCCGATGAGGCTTACCCGTTGTGCATTTGGTGCCCAAACCGCAAAGTGAACACCATCGATCATTTGATGTTGAGTTACATGGGCACCCAAAATGCGCCAAAGTTCTTTGTGCGTACCTTCGCCGACCAAATATTGATCAAAGTCTGAAATGATCGGATCAAAGGAAAACGGGTCGTGGCTTGTGTGCTGCGCGCCATCTGCAAACGTCGTCGTGAGCGTATAGGCGTTGCCTACAACGGGGCCGGAAAACACATCACCATCGATACGTGGCAACATTGTTTGTTTGCCCGAAACGGTTGCAATAACTTGCACGGCATCTGGTTGAAAGGTTGAAACCCAGCGTTTGCCACCACTTTCGTGAGGCCCAAGCACATCAAACGGCGCAACGTAGGTTCCACTGTTCAATTCTGCCACCACTTGTGGTGTTAGGAAATCCGGACAAGAGCCCTTTTGCTTGAGTTTGGATTTCGAATTTTTCATCTAAATATCCTAAATGAGCAAAGTTGCATGTCGGAAGCTGCACATCAGCCCAAGAGTAAATTTGTACACGGGCAGAATTTATGGTCAACCAAGTTATTTTTTGCTGCTTCATGTTTGTTCCAAGGAATTCGTATGTTTGGTAGGTCCAAAATTTCCAACTAACACCAAATTCTTAAGCGCGCTGTGAGTTCAATTTTCCGATAATGTACTCTTGAATTTGGGCCTTTTGACTGTCGCTTACACGTAGGCCCATTTTTGTTCGGCGCCACAAATAGTCTTCGGCGGTCATAACCCATTCATTGGCAATTACCCAATCGAGTTCGGGTGCATATATGCCGTGGCCGAAATGAGTGCCGAGATCTTTCTCAGTTGAAATTCCCGTAAACATTTCTTTCGCATCGGTGCCGTAAGCGCGCACTAGGCGGTGGGCTGTTTGGTGCTCTAGGAAGGGTAGGTCTGAATGCAGGTCTGAGACAAGACTTTCAAACTGGTCATGTTTGAAATCTCCGCCTGGCAGGGGCGCTCGTTCGGTCCATTCATCTGACATGGTTGGGAAGAAATGGGCGAATTTTGCGATCGCGGATTCGGCGAGGCGTCGATATGTTGTGATCTTACCGCCAAAAATGTTGAGGGCAGGTGCCTGACCGGTTTCATTTAGTTTAAGCACATATTCGCGGGTTGCCGCGGTGCTTGATGATGCATGATCGTCATAAAGAGGACGGACGCCAGAATAGGTCCAAACGATGTCATCGCGCGTGATGTTTTTCTCGAAATATTGCGATGCGAATTTGCACAAATATTCTTGTTCCTCTTCGCTACATTCAGGTTTTGTTGAAACATCTTCATGGTCTTGATCAGTGGTGCCAATCAGGGTGAAATCTTGTTCATACGGAATGGCAAAAATGATCCGTCCGTCTTCGCCTTGAAAGAAATATGCCTTGTCGTGATCAAACAATTTCTTTGTGACAATGTGGCTACCGCGAACCAAACGAACGCCTTCGTTGGTTTTGATATGTGCAAGGTCTTTGATGATGTGCTCAACCCATGGACCGCCTGCATTGACCAATAGTTTTGACTTGTAAGTCTGCTCTTTGCCGGTCAGTTGGTCCTTGGTGGTGATGGTCCAAATGCCGTTTTTGGACGTCGCATCAATCACTTTAGTGCGGGTCATTATTTTCGCGCCGAGCCGTTGGGCATCTCTGGCGTTTAGAACAACCAGCCGACTGTCCTCCACCCAACAATCCGAATATTCATACGCGTGTTCAAATTTTGATTTTAGCGGGTCGCCGACTGGGTTCGATTTAAGATCAATGGTTTGGGTGCCGGGCAGAATTTTACGCCCACCCATGTTGTCGTACAAAAACAAGCCAAGGCGGATGAGCCAAGCAGGCCGCTGACCTTTGGTCCAAGGCATTGTGAAATTGAGCAGCTTGGATGTTGGCGTTTCGCCTTCAAAACGCATGTCAGGATGATAGGGTAGGACAAAACGCATCGGCCATGAAATATGCGGCATGGCGACGAGTAGATTTTCCCTCTCCTTTAGGGCTTCTTGTACCAAACGAAATTCAAAATACTCCAGATAGCGCAAGCCGCCATGAAACAATTTGGTGGAAGCAGAAGAAGTGGCTGAGGCCAGATCATTCATTTCAGCTAAAGCGACGGACAGTCCACGACCGGCAGCGTCTCGAGCAATGCCGCAGCCATTTATGCCGCCGCCAACGATGAAAAGATCATAGATTTTTTCAGCTTGTTGTTCGGTCATTGATTTGGTCCTGTGATGATGATTTGTGTGTTTGCGGCGATTGCTGTTTGCGTAAATACAGCTGATGGCTGTTTGCTCGTGACCACAAAATCTAACTGTTCAAGTGTTGTGATACGAACTGACGCATTGATTTCGAACTTGGTGTGATCAATCACAAGTATGCGCGTACGGGCGTTTTTCAGGATAGCCTTGGCGACAGCGACTTCGCGTGGGTCAAAATCCAAAACGGAACCATCGTCATCAATTGAGGAAGCACCAATAACAGCATAGTCCGCTTTGTAGTGGGAGATGAATTCGACTGCGTCTTCGCCAACAATCGCCCCGTCCAGTTGACGCACAGTGCCACCGATTTGGGTGAGGGTTCGCAACGTGGCTGACTGCAAAATGCCAATAATGTTGGTGTTGTTGGTGATGATGTGGAGGTCTTCATGGCCCAAAAGAGCCGTAGCGACTTGTTCTGTTGTGGTGCCGATGTTCAAGAAAACAGAGCTAGCGTTTGGGATTAATTCGGCCACACGCAAGGCGATGGCGTTTTTGGCGGCCATATTGTCTTGGCGGCGGGCTTCATAACTCAAAGAAGCTGTAGATTTGAGCCGGCGAGCACCGCCATGCATTCGAGTAGCGAGGCCGCGTTGGCAAAGGGAAGCAAGGTCTCTGCGGATTGTTTGCTCAGTAACGTCAAACTTTTGCGCGAGATCAATCACATCGACTTGCCCCGCGGCGTTGAGCAGTTCAATTATTTTGTCGGTTCTTGTTGTCGGCTGCATAAATCACGGGTTTGTTTGCTCAACTGGTAGTCTAAGATGTTCAAGTGAACATCACAAGGGTATTTTTGCATTCAGACGAACACGTGCGCGTGATCTAAATTACTTGAAGTGCGGTTCGCGTAAGTAGTTCTTGGAAAATGCGCAGAACGGATGACTTTTCATTCTCGGGCAAGTAACTGGCGGACACATCAAAGCCGGGAAGGTTTTTCGTCTCTGTTATTTCAATGTCGGTTCCAGCATTCGCTCTTGCTGAAAAAATATCCACAATGGCAATGCCTAACCCAACCCGGACCAACGATATGGCTGTGTGATATGTTTCTGTTGCCATTATGGGGCTCGCCATGAAGCCTGCATTTTCTTTTGCTTGGTCAAGCAATTTGCCCAATGGGCCACTGTCGGCGATTGAAACAAAGTCGTCTTTTGTCACCAAGGAAATGTCGGGGTTAGATTTTACGTCTACGCGATCTCTTTGACTGACGATGACAAATCGTCCGCGTCCAAGTTTGCTCGTTCGAGTGCCCGGAAAGTCGCCACCATAAAAGGAGAGCGCCAAGTCGATGTCCTGGCGCAGCAATGCCTCGCGCATGGTGTCATAACGCATGACATTGACCCTAATTGAAACGTGGGGGAAAGACTGCCGAAGGGCGGCGAGGGCCAGCGGCAGAAGTTGAAAAGATAGGGCGGGTACCACACCGATTCGGATAGATAGGCCTACACCCTCATCCATGTTTTCACAAATCTGGGTGACCCGTTCAACTTGCTGCATGACGCTTTCAGTGTGGGCAAAAAGTAGCTTTGCCTCATTGCTGGGCACAATGCGTTTCCCCAAACGGTGAAATAACTGGAAGCCGAGCTGGTCTTCTGCGTGCCGAAGGGCGTTGCTGACAGCAGGCTGTGAAATATTCAGTGCGCGCGCTGCGCCGCTGATTGTGCCCTCAACCATGATGGTATGAAATAGTTCTATGTGCCGTAAGTTCATTCTATCCAAGCCCCAATATCGAATTTTCTCAGCGCTCTAGTTATAACTCAGGATTATATGAAACCAATGTATTATTATTTACCTTTTGGTTAGAAATTTCATAGGCTTCTTGAATTGAGGGTGAGTAGGGCGAACTAAATTGATGTTTCCTCTGGTGAGTATTTTAAGCCGAAATGAATTTATATTAAGGCAAGATAGTGCAAGGTTTGGCGCTTTAGCTTGTTCACGCGACACGTTGTGGTGGCGCGGTAAATAATGAGCAGCACAAGCAAACCAAAATCGAAACTGAAGACCTCTAAGCCGACAATTATGGTTGTAGGTGCCGGAATTGTTGGGGCAACAACAGCATTGGCGCTAGTTGAGCGCGGGTTTAATGTAACGGTTCTGGAACGGGATGAGCATGTTGCGAATGCAACGAGCAAGGCAAACGGCGCGCAGTTGAGCTACGGCTATGCAGATGCGATGGCCAGCCCGGGCTTAATCGGTATGGCTGGTCGAATACTGACGGGGCGTGAGCCCGGTATGAAGTTCCGTTTAAAGCCGAGCCTACATAACTATTCTTGGCTAACACGCTTTATTGCCCAAAGTTCCAAGCCACGCTTTATGCGCAATACGGCTGCCAGTTTAGAGCTTTCCCTTCGATCAAAAGAACAGATGCGCGAATGGCGCGGACGATACGATTTTCAGTTTGACCACAAGGTTGGCGGCAAAATACATATTTTGCCCGATCAAAAATCAATTGATGATGCTGCGGAGCTGATCACGCTAAAGCGTCAATTTAGTATAAGGCAGACACTTTTGTCTCCAGAAGAGGCGTTGGAGATTGAGCCATCACTTTCTCAGTTCGGCGGCAAAATTGCCGGTGCGATTTTCACTGAAGGTGAAGAGGTGGGTGATCCACGTCGGTTTGCAGAAGCTATAATTCAACACATCTTGTCACTATCGCCGGACAATCGATTGTTGCGTGGCTGCAAGGTTGAAGATGTTCTTGCTGAAGACGGCAAAGTTTGCGGTTTAGATACGAACCGGGGGCAAATGTGCGCAGATAATTATGTGTTTGCAGCGGGTCATTGGATGCCGAAATTCGCTAAAACCCTTGGTATGGATTTACCGATTGTGCCGGTTGCTGGATATAGCCTCACTTATCCAAAGGGACCGAATGCGCCCCAAAACAGCATCACGGATGTGAAGGGTAAAGCTGTTCTGTGCCAATTGGGCGATAAGGTCCGCATTGCCGGTCTTGCGGACATTGGGGAAACAAGCTTGCGGGTTAAAAGTGATCGTCTTGCACAATTGAAGAAAGTGCTGACAGAGCGGTTTCCGGGCGCTGCAATTTTGCAAGGTGACGGCGAGCCTTGGATTGGTCATAGACCGGTCACGCCAAACTCGCAGCCCATCGTTGGGCAAACAAAACTCAAAAATGCATTCGTCAATTGTGGGCATGGCACGCTAGGCTGGACCATGGCAGCCGCTTGTGCGGTTCAGTTGGCAGAAGAAATTTGCGCGCAAATTGGGCCATTGCCCGATTTGGTGCAAAAAGAAACGACCGATTACATGAAAGACAGCGGCGTTGTTTCTAACAATTCCAATTTCGCTAAATCGGCGTAATACCACATGCCCAACGTGGCATGAATAAACTTGAAACGTCTAAAGGGAGAACACGACGTGAAAAAAATGATTATGAGTGCTGCGATTGGCGCAGCAATGGTTGTAGGGGCGGCAGTACCGTCTTTTGCACAGCAACAGTTTATCTCCATCGGTACTGGTGGCGTAACTGGTGTTTATTATCCAACTGGTGGCGCGATCTGTCGTTTGGTCAACAAAAACCGTAAAGAACATGGCATTCGTTGTGCTGTGGAATCTACTGGTGGGTCTGTTTATAACATCAACACAATTCGCCAAGGCGAGCTTGAGTTTGGCGTTGCACAATCTGACTGGCAGTATCACGCATATAACGGCACTTCAAAATTTGAAGAGCAGGGTGCATTTACTGACCTTCGTGCTGTTTTCTCAGTTCACCCAGAGCCATTTACGGTTGTGGCGCGTGCCGATTCAGGCATCAAAAACTTTGCAGATCTTAAAGGTAAGCGCGTGAATATCGGTAACCCCGGTTCAGGTCAGCGCGGCACAATGGATGTTGTGTTGGATGCACTTGGCTGGACAACTGCTGATTTTGCATTGGCGTCTGAACTTAAGGCATCTGAGCAATCACAGGCACTTTGCGACAACAAACTTGACGCAATGATCTACACGGTTGGTCACCCTTCTGGCTCAATCTCTGAAGCGACAACATCATGTGATTCAGTATTGGTAAATGTAACTGGTCCTGAGATCGAAAAATTGATTGCAGAGAACTCTTTCTACCGGATTGCAACAATTCCAGGCGGCATGTATCGCGGTAACGATGAAGACACCACAACGTTTGGTGTTGGCGCAACGTTCGTTTCATCAGCTGCGGTTGCAGATGAAGTTGTTTACGAAGTTGTAAAAGCTGTGTTTGACGACATTGACGGCTTCCGCAAATTGCACCCTGCATTTGCAAACCTTGATCCAAAACAAATGGCAAAAGACGGTCTTTCAGCACCGATCCATGCTGGCGCTGCGAAATATTATGCAGAGAATGGCATGTAGGCCATAACATTTGGGGTGGCGCAACTGTGCCACCTCATACCCAATTTGGGTAAGAATTTGTAGGGGTTCTGGGAGGGGCAAATGAGCGACGTAAACAAAAATGAGAATTCACCACTAAGTGATGAGGAACTGGAAGATCTGGTTGCCTCCACTGATAGTGGGGCACGTAATCCAGCAGGGCCAGTTGGGAAATTTATTGCCGGATTGGCACTTTTTTGGGCGCTTTTCCAGCTTTGGATCGCTTCACCATTACCCTATACGGCGATTGGCCGTATCATTCCTGTTTTAAACGATACACAAACTCGCTCGCTGCATTTGGCGATTGCGGTTTTCTTGGCGTTTATGGCATATCCGGCGTTTAAATCGAGCTCACGTTCCCGCATTCCTATTTATGATTGGGTGTTGGGAAGTGTTGGAGCACTTTGTGCTGGGTACGCATTCTATGCTTATGGAACCTTGGCAGCCACTGGTGCGCAGGGCCTACCAACAACTTTACAGTTGGTGATGTCCGGCGTTGGTTTGTTGATCCTGCTCGAAGCCGCAAGACGCGCCTTGGGGCCAGCTCTTGCGATCGTAGCGTTGATTTTCCTCGTGTATGTTTTCTTCGGGTCTGAAAGTTTCATTCCTGACGTTATCCGCTGGAAAGGCGCTAGCTTCTCCAAAGCCATGAGCCATATGTGGTTGACCACAGAAGGCGTGTTCGGCATTGCACTGGGCGTCTCTGCCAGCTTTGTTTTCCTTTTCGTGTTGTTCGGATCGCTTCTAGATAAAGCGGGCGCGGGCAACTATTTCATTCAAATTGCATTTTCATTATTGGGCCACCTTCGCGGCGGACCTGCGAAAGCTGCCGTTGTGGGTTCTGCGATGACCGGGCTTATTTCCGGCTCCTCGATCGCCAATGTGGTGACCACCGGCACTTTCACCATTCCTTTGATGAAGCGTGTTGGGTTTACCTCAGAACAAGCCGGATCGGTTGAAGTTGCCTCTTCGGTAAACGGTCAAATCATGCCACCTGTTATGGGCGCTGCAGCGTTCTTGATGGTGGAATATATCGGCATTCCATATGTTGAAGTAATCAAGCACGCGTTCTTGCCAGCCGTCGTTTCTTACATTGCGCTGTTGTACATTGTGCATTTGGAGGCCTTGAAGAAGGGCATGACGGCGCTGCCGAAGCCTGTTCAAAAAACCAAAACCCTCGTTCAACAGTTACTGTCGACTTTCATCGGTTTTGCTGTTTTTGGTGCGCTGTGTTTTGGCATTTATTACGGCATCGGTTGGATGCGTGGCGTGTTTGGTGAAAACGCTTCAATCATTCTCACCATCGGCACTTTGGTGATTTATGTTGCCATGGTTGCAGTTGCGGCACGTAAGCCAAACCTTGAAATGGATGATCCTAAATCTGAAATTGTTGAGCTACCGGCATATGACGATGTTAAGGGCACGGGCCTTCATTACATCTTGCCGATCGTGGTGCTGGTTTGGTTCCTGATGATCGAGCGTAAATCACCTGGATTGTCTGCGTTTTGGGCATCTTCACTATTGATCGTGATTCTGCTGACGCAAAAACCGCTTAAGGCGTTTTTCCGTAAGTCAGGCGATTTAGCTGCAGAGTTCAAAGATGGCTTTGACGATCTGATCGCTGGCATGATCGCCGGATCACGCAACATGATTGGAATTGGTGTTGCAACCGCTACGGCTGGCATTATCGTTGGTACGGTTACTCTAACCGGAGTTGGCCAAGTTATGGCTGAACTTGTTGAGTTCTTATCCGGCGGCAACCTCATTATCATGTTGATGTGTGTTGGCGTGATCAGTTTGATCTTGGGCATGGGCTTGCCGACAACAGCGAACTATATTGTTGTGTCATCATTGATGGCGGGTGTTGTGGTTGAGCTTGGTGCGCAAAATGGTCTAATTGTGCCGTTGATCGCTGTTCATATGTTCGTGTTCTACTTTGGCATAATGGCGGATGTTACGCCCCCGGTGGGCCTCGCCTCCTTTGCCGCAGCCGCCGTTTCTGGCGGCGATCCAATCAAGACGGGCTTCACAGCATTTTTCTACAGTTTGCGTACAGTTGCGCTGCCATTCCTGTTTATCTTCAACACCGATTTGTTGCTGATTAATGTTGGCTGGATTGACGGTATTATCATCTTCATTGTGGCGACGGTGGCCATGTTACTGTTCGCGGCGGGAACGCAAGGATATTTCTTTGCGAAGTCTCGCAAGTGGGAAAGTGCTTTGCTTATCCTAATCGCGTTCACGTTGTTCCGTCCCGGTTTCTTCTTGGATTATGTTCAACAGCCTTATCAAACATCTGCGGCGACGCAGTTGGAAGAAGTTGTGGGCAAAGCGCCGATTGGTAGCGACATTCGCATCGTCGTGAGTGGACCTGATTTTGATACCGGTGAAGCCAAAGACGTGACGGTTATCTTGCCTGTTACCGATGAAGGTGATGGTGCGACAAGGCTAACAGGTGCTGGCATTACGACCTTCCCAGAGGGCGAGATCGTGAAACTGGATGAGCCGTTCCCTGGAACGCCATATTTCGAGAAACTTGGCGGGTTTGATTTCTATTTAGACGAACCAGTTGAAATCAAGTCGGTGCAAACTGCGGCTGACCGGATGCCCAAGCAGATATTCTACATTCCAGCGCTTTTGTTGCTGGGTCTTGTGATTATGCTGCAACGTCGCCGTCAAACTCAACCCGCGTTTTAAGGAGAATTTGAATGTTTAAATCTGTTTTATTACCGGTTGATTTGGGGCAGGAAAGCTCTTGGGACAGGGCCATGCCTGCAGCGCAGCAAATCGCGCGCGATTATGGCGCGAAACTCACCATTATGAGTGTTGTGCCAAATTTTGGTCTGCCTATGGTGTCTCAATATTTCCCGGAAGGGTTTGAGAAACAGGCCGAAAGTGCTGCTTCAGCCGCTTTGAAGCAGTTCGTCGCAGATCATTGCGACGACCCGGCATCAGTGAAACGGTTTACCGCAAGCGGTACGATTTACGATGAGATCTTGCGCTATGCGGATAAAATCAAATGCGATGTCATTGTTATGGGATCGCATAGACCGGCGCTTCAAGACTATATGCTCGGCCCCAATGCCGCGCGCGTTGTGCGACATGCCAAGCAATCAGTCTTTGTTGTAAGACCAGACTAAAAGGTATTGGCGGAACGAAAAGATGTGTGCAGATCATGTGTTTCCACGCCATATGCGTGTGGACTATCCTGTTATTGCGTCCGGCGATGGGCCATGGCTATTTGATGTCGACGGGAAAAAGTATCTAGATGGGTGTGGCGGGGCCGCTGTTTCGTGCCTTGGCCATTCGCCCAAGCGCGTTATAGATGCGGTAAAAGACCAGCTCGATAAAATCTCATATGCGCACACGTCGTTCTTTACTTCAGAGCCAGCCGAACGCTTAGCTGATAAGCTGATTGAGCTGGCGCCTGACAATATGGAGCGGGTCTATTTCGTCTCTGGCGGATCAGAAGCTACTGAAAGCGCGATCAAGCTGGCGCGGCAGTATTTTCTGGAAATAGGGCAACCTGATCGCAAACATATTATTGCGCGCAAGCAGAGCTACCACGGCAATACGCTTGGCGCGTTGTCGGCGGGCGGCAATATGTGGCGCAAGGCGCAGTTCGAGCCGCTTTTGGTGCCCTCGATGGTTCATATTGATCCGTGTCATTATTGGCGCTTTGGGCTGGATGGTGAAAGCGAAGTTGATTACGGCCTACGGATGGCAAATCAATTGGAGGAAATGATCCTTCAATTGGGCACGAAGAATGTTGCGGCTTTTATCGCTGAGCCAATTGTTGGTGCGACCATGGGTGCAGTGCCGCCTGCGGAAGGTTATTATGATCGCATTCAGGCGATCTGCCAGCGACATGGTGTGCTGTTGATTATGGATGAAGTGATGGTCGGGTGTGGGCGCACCGGTAAGTATTTCGCATCAGAACATTACAACATCAAGCCGGACATGATTTGCATCGCAAAGGGGATTGCAGCGGGAGTTCAGCCCCTCGCGGCAATGATCTGTTCGGGCGAGATTTATGCCTCGATTAAGAAGGGCAGCGGGTTTTTCCAGCATGGCCATACCTATTTGGGTCACCCGGCAGCCTGCGCTGCAGGGCTAGCGGTACTTGAAGAGATCGAAACGAAACAATTGCTGCCCCGTGTTGTCGAGCTTGGAGAATTGTTGGAAGCTGCATTGCACAAGAAGTTCGGACAACATCCATTTGTCGGTGACATTCGGGGCAAGGGGTTGTTTTGGGGATTAGAATTGGTGGAAGACCGACAAACCAAAATACCATTTGATCCCAAACTGGGTATTGCAATGCAAGCCAAGAAAGCCGCATTTGAACGTGGTTTGATGATTTACCCAATGGGTGGAACCGTTGACGGGAAAAGCGGAGACCATATTTTGCTTGCGCCTCCCTTCATCTACGAAAATGAACATATCGACTTGCTTGTTGATTTATTGGCGATTGCTTTGGATGATGTGTTTGGTGATCGTTTGGGCAGCAAATGAGTTTGCCCTACATAATGGTTGCACCAAATGGCGCTCGGCGCACAAAGGCAGATCATAGGGCGTTGCCCATTTCGATCCCTGAAGTTGTCGAAACGGCAAGACAATGTTTTGCGGTTGGTGCCAATGGTATTCACGCCCATGTTCGCGGTTCACAAGATGAGCATGTTCTGGACGCTGGGCTCTATCGTGAACTGATTTCAGAATTGGCGCTGGTCGTGCCGAAAATGGATGTTCAAATCACTACTGAAGCGGTCGGCATCTATTCACCTCAAGAGCAAATGCAGGTTGTGCAGGACGTGTATCCTAAGATGGTTTCTATCGCATTAGCAGAGCTGAGCAAGCACCCTGATAGGGCAGAACTTAGCCAGTTTTATCATTCGCTCGCTGATGACAGCATAGACGTTCAACATATTCTTTACGATCCTGCCGAAGTTCAGCAATTCGAGCAATTTGTGGATCAAGGGGTAATCCCAAATGGTGCGCCCTCATTTTTGTTTGTGTTGGGACGTTACACAGCAGGACAGCAATCGAACCCCTTGCATTTCGATCCATTCCACAGCGCGATGCAAGCATCACCATTTTCGTCAGAAGCAAAAGTTATGACCTGTGCTTTTGGTGGACGGGAGACAGCTTGTCTTGTTCATGCCGCTTCATTTGGAAGTGATTGTCGTGTCGGTTTTGAAAATAATTTGTACATGGCCGACCAAATAAATGCCCCGGATAATGGCGCACGAGTCGGGGAACTCATTTCCAAACTAAAAGATGCTGCAACTAACTCTTCTTCATAACATGTTGAATAACAACGGATTTGCGAACATTTTTCACATGTCAGGTTGGTGTCAGTTTGTCATGATGGCATAGCCCAAGAACCGGAAAACGGTTTTGAACTAATTGGGAGGACATCTATGTTCAAGAAATTCACAGCTGCTTTTGCAGCTACTTCACTCATGCTTGGTGCAGCTGGCGTTGCATTGGCAGACGGTCATAAAGTCGTTGATGAAATCAAGTTTCTCATCCCCGGCGGCGCTGGCGGCGGCTGGGATGGTACTGCACGCGGAACGGGTGAAGCCCTAACCAAATCAGGTATTGCTGGCGGCGCTACATATGAAAATATGTCTGGCGGCGGCGGCGGTAAAGCTATCGCACACATCATTGAGACCAACGACGAAAATACGTTGATGGTCAATTCAACGCCAATCGTGATCCGGTCTTTGCAAGGGGTATTCCCCCAGTCATTCCGTGACCTGACCCCTATCGCCGGCACCATTGGTGATTACGGTGCGATGGTTGTCCACAAAGATAGCTCAATCGAAACGATGCAGGCTTTGTTGGCGACTTACGCAAACGATCCATCAAGCATTGCGATTGGTGGCGGCTCTGTTGCTGGTGGTATGGACCACTTGATCGCTGCATTGGTGATGAAAAATGCCGGTGCTAACCCAGTTGAAGTTAAGTACATTCCATACGATGCTGGCGGAAAAGCGATGGCTGGTTTGCTTTCGGGCGAAATTGCTGCGCTGACAACCGGTTTTGGCGAAGCTGCCGAACTTGCGCGTCAAGGTGAAGTAAACATTCTTTGTGTGACTGCACCGGAGCGTCTGCCAACTGCACCAGACACACCAACATGTGCTGAGGCTGGTTCTCCAGGTACAGAGTTTGTTAACTGGCGCGGTTTCTTTGGCGCACCAGGGATGTCTGATGAGAAAAAAGCACAGTTCGTAAAAGCGCTTAATGAAATGTACAGCACTGACGAATGGGCAACTGTTCGTGACCGGAATGGTTGGGTAGAGATCTTCAATGCTGATGCGGACTTCATTACGTTCCTTGAAGGCCAAGAAGAAGAAATCGGTTCGCTTATGCGCGAACTTGGCTTCCTTTAAGCCATAACGACAATATCGGCCGCAGCCTTTTGGTTGCGGCCGTTTCAGTTACGATTATTGTCTTTAGAGCGCCTGCATGTCAGGCGCTTCTTTTAAGATCGGTCGGGGAGGCCAGTCGTGTTTTTTACCAACAGAAGAATTGGCGGTTTGTTATTGCTGGCATTTTGCGTGACTTACGCAGTGCTTAGCCAACGCATTCCATTATTGCCATTTCAAGCGAATGTCGCGTTTCATGCGCGCACCATGCCCGAAGTTCTTGCCGTGCTGGGAATTGGTTTGAGCATCGCCATTATCGCGCTGCCTGCGTCCAAAGAATATCTGGATTTATCGGGTAAAAATTGGGGCACCGTGTTTTCGTTTTTGGTGCTGATGTCATTTTACGGCCTGACCATTCGACCCTTCGGATTTATTTTGTCTTCTTCGATTTTGCTGGGTGTTGGCTATTGGATATTGGGCGAGCGCAAAATTTGGTTGCTGCTTGCGACGTCAATTCCAATCGCGGTTGCATTTTGGGCACTAATGACACTTGGCTTGGGCGTGTTCATCGAACCGCTTCCTTGGTTTTTGAAAGGGTGATGGACCATGCTTGAGGGTATTTTTATTGGGCTTACCACCGCCCTAACGCCAATGAATTTGGCTTTTGTTGTCGCTGGATGTCTTGTGGGGACATTCATTGGCATGTTGCCGGGTCTTGGCCCGATGTCTGCGATCGCTCTTATGATACCGGTTGCAGCAGGGTTGGACCCGGCGGCAGGCATTATTTTGATGGCTGCGGTTTATTATGGCGCCATTTTTGGCGGCTCGACGTCGTCGATTTTGATTAATGCGCCGGGGGTCGCCAGTACCGTCGCCACCTCGTTTGATGGCTATCCGATGGCCAAGCAAGGCAAGGCTGGTAAGGCGTTGGCTATTGCGGCTTATTCGTCATTCTCAGGCGGTGTTATCGGTGCGATCCTATTGCTGATTGCTGCTCCATTTTTGGCTAGTGTTTCCTTATCGTTTCACTCAACCGACTATTTTGCTTTGATGGTTTTGGGGCTTACTGCGGTTGCTGCGTTTGCGGGGCAGGGTAATGTTTTAAAAGCCATGTTGATGACGGTTATCGGCTTGATGCTGTCAACTGTGGGGACCGATCAGACGCAAGGCATTCAACGCTTTACGTTGGGCATGATTGATTTGCTTGATGGTGTGTCGTTCTTGTTGTTGGTGATGGCAACGTTTGCTCTATCTGAAGCGCTGATGGCTATTTTGAAGCCTAAGAACGATGAGGATCGTATCAAGGAAAAAGAAGCTTCCTCCAACCTTGGGTCTATGAAAATTAGCCGTGAGGAAGTGAAAGAAATGGCACCTGTGATTGGACGTTCGTCTATTATGGGCTTTCTGATTGGCGTGTTGCCGGGCGCTGGTGCGACCATTGCTAGCTTCTTGGCTTATGGAACTGAGCAACGACTTGCTGGCCCAGAAAAGGGCAAGCTTTTTGGTAAGGGCTCTATTCGTGGGTTGGCTGCTCCAGAGACTGCAAACAATGCGGCTGCCACGGGTTCTTTCGTCCCCTTGCTCACCCTCGGTATTCCGGGCTCAGGTACAACAGCGATCATGCTTGGTGCTCTGATTGGGTATGGCATTCAGCCCGGACCTCGACTTTACATTGATCAGCCAGAAGTTTTCTGGGCGGTTATCGTTTCGATGTGGATCGGTAACATTATTCTGTTGGTCTTGAACCTGCCGCTCATTCCTTACATCGCTAAGGTTTTGGCAATTCCGGCACGTTTTCTGTTGCCATTGATTTTGTTCTTCTCATTGATCGGGGTTTACTTCGTCAGTTTCAATACGTTTGATATTCAACTTATGATCATATTCGCCATTGCAGCGGTTGTGCTGCGACTGCTTGATTTCCCATTGGCACCAATGATCTTGGGCTTCATTCTTGGCGGCATGATGGAAGAGAATTTACGTCGTGCTTTGCTGATCAATGATGACAGCTGGTCGTTCCTTTGGGAGCGTGAACTAACGCTTTCAATTCTGGTTATTGCCGGTTTGACCTTGTTTGTTCCAATGCTTATGCCGCTTTATCAAAAGTGGCGTAAAAATGCGGACCGGGCAGGTGAGGGCGGCTAGAAAAATTGCCCAGGCTATTGGGAACGCCTTGGTAAAATAAAAACTCCCAACCCTTCTCCTATTGGCGTCGGTTCAATTCATTTGGATCGGCGCTTTTTTATCTAAAGAGCAATTTGTCGCTGGTGAGCTGGTCGACCGAAGATGCGCCCATCAATATCATGCCACGGCGAATTTCTGCGCGCATCAATTCCAGTGCCCGTTCAACGCCGGGTTGTCCGGCTGCCGCCAAAGGAAACAGATAAAACCGTCCGCCGCCAACCGCTTTTGCGCCGAGCGCCAACGCTTTAAGCACATGGGTGCCGCGCTGCACGCCGCTATCCATGATGACGTCCAATCGGTCACCTACGGCGTCAACAATTGCTGCCAGTTGATCAAAAGATGAGCGTGAACCATCAAGCTGTCGACCACCATGGTTTGAAATGATGATGCCTGTGCAGCCTATGTCTGCGGCTTTTTTTGCGTCTTCAACTGACATGATGCCTTTGATGCAGAACTGTCCGTCCCATTCTTTGACCATTTGCGCCACATCGTCCCAAGAAATAGAAGGATCAAGCATCTCGGTGAAATAGGAACTGATGGATTTAGCCCCACCGCCCATATCCACATGATAGTCGAGTTGGGGCAGGCTGAATTTTTCATGGGTGACATAGTTCAGACCCCAAATGGGCTTGAGAACAAATTGGGCCAACCCGCCAACGCTCAGTTTAAAAGGGATAGAAAACCCAGTGCGCAGATCGCGTTCACGATTGCCGCCAACAATGGCATCAACGGTAAGCATCATCACGTTGATCCCTGCGTCTTTGGCGCGTTGCAGCATGGCTTTGTTCAAGCCGCGATCTTTATGGAAATAGAATTGGTAGGCTTGGGGCGTATCATATTTTTCGCGGAGTTCTTCCATGGAAACAGTGCCCAGCGAGGAGACACCAAACATGGTGCCAAATTTATTCGCGGCAGCCGCAACAGCGCGTTCCCCATCGTGATGAAATAGACGTTGAAGAGCTGTGGGAGAGCAGTAAATCGGCATGTCGAGCTTTTGGCCCATAACGGTTACCGACATATCCACGTCCGTAATGCCGTTCAAAACATCAGGAACCAAATCGCATTCATCAAAGCTCGCTGTATTGCGACGATAAGTGACCTCGTCGTCCGCAGCGCCATCAATGTAGTTGAAAATGGGTGAGGGCAGCCTGCGTTTTGCGAGTTTTCGGAAGTCTTGAAAATTATGACAATCAGTAAGACGCATAGGTCTCTCCCATCGTTTTGTGACGGCAAGCTATCGCATGATCGTTGATAAGGTCAAGTTTGTTTACCTCTTGAAATCAATCGTCTGTGGTTTGCAATTTGTTCTCGTCGGTTACGATCTTGCTCCAATAAATAGGATCGCTCTAAAAAGTCGATATGAGCACGGGCCGCCTTGCGCGCACTCTCTGGTTTTCCCTGAATAATTGCCTGATGGATTGCGCGATGTTGGAGCAATAAAAGTTCATTCGCCGCGCCTCCATCTGCAACGCGCAAAACTCGGCGGTTGTAGAACAAGTTCTGCCGTGTTAGCGCGTAAATAGACGACATCGTGTGGACCAGCAGTGAATTGTGACTAGCATCAACAATTGCTGCATGAAAGCGAATATCTGCTTCCTCTGAGGCGTCAAAGTTGTCACATTCGTGGGCAGCTTCAAGCTCTTCCATGATGGCATTCAGGGTCTCTTTGTCGATGTCGGTAGCACGCTCCGCTGCGAGTGCGCTGGCGAACTGCTCCTGTTCTCTTCGGAACTCAAGATAGTCCAAAAACGCACTGGCATGCCGCGAGTAAAGATCGATAAGGGCAGGGGACATTGCCGAGCCGATAAGCGGCGCAACAAACGTGCCTTCACCATGCCGAGAAATGATGAGGTCATTTTCTTCGAGCAGTTTAAGCGCTTCGCGAACTTTTGGTCGCGAAGCAGACATTTGTTCAGCGAGGTCACGTTCTGATGGTAATTTGTATCCGTCTCGCAGCACCCCGTTCAAAATAAGGGCTTCGATCTGATCAACAACCGCATCAACAATTGAACTGTGATCAACGGGTTTGAATATTGTGTCGCGAAAGCCCACGTTTGTTTCCTGTCAGAGTGGTAAAATAAATTGTCCACCCATTGTGCGAGCTTAAGGCATTCGTTTCAATCACAAAAATGCGCTATTTCGGAAACTCGTCAAAAGCGGGCGCGTCTTTTATCCAGTCATGCCAAGGAGCTCTGTCGTGCCAAAAAATGCGCTTGCCTTGGTCTTTATCTGGCGTTTCATCCAACGATCCAGCAGGCACAATGGTGAAGGTCTTTTTCAAATTCACGTATGGTAAGCCCGATCCGCATTTCTTGCAAAATGCTTTTGCTATGCTTCGTGTGGGATGGCGGAAAGTTTCGACGTCACCTTGTCCTGTATGCCAAGTCACAGCGTCCGGCGCTGCAAATAGGTTTGACGCGTGTGCCGATCCTGTGATTTTGCGGCATTGACTGCAGTGACAAAAATAAAAGTTTCTGAATTGGTTTTCTACATCAAATGTAACACTGCCGCATAAGCAGCTTCCTGCAATTTTGTCGTTCATATTCCTGCCCCGCAATTTTTTATTGGATGAACTTGATCATAAGGAATTCCTCCAAGAAGTCTTCGCAGTATTGTGACTAAAGCCGCTCACATTTTGGTGTTGTTCAACTTGTCAGGCGTTGCGCAGAAGCATAGGCTTACCCCAAAGATTGAAACAGAGTTTCAGACAAACAAATTCGAACAAATTGGGTGCGGAAAATATGGATTTAGGACTAAGCGATAAGCGAGCTCTCGTGTTGGCATCCAGCCAAGGTCTCGGCCTTTCTGTTGCAACATCCTTGGTGCGCGAGGGAGCTCACGTTGTGATCAGCTGTCGTTCGGCACAAAAGCTGGAAACGGTGGTGCGAGAACTAAACGAGATGGGGCCGGGTAAAGCGGATTTCGTCGAGGCTGATTTGTCGATGCAAGGCGCTGCGGCTAATCTTTATGCTGAGGCGAAGGCGAAACTCGGGCAAGTTGATATTTTGGTGAATAATACTGGCGGTCCGCCTCCCGGTGTCACCACAGCGCCAGACGCTGATACATGGCGTGCCTATTTTGACACGATGATTTTGCGCGTTATTGAGATGACCAATTTTTGTCTGCCAGACATGCAGGCCAATAGTTGGGGGCGTGTTTTGACCATTGCCTCTTCAGGTGTCGAGCAACCCATTCCAAACTTGGCCATGTCGAATACGTTGCGGTCTTCACTTGTGGGGTGGAGTAAATCGTTGGCCAATGAAGTGGCGAAATATGACATCACCTCAAACATGCAATTGCCGGGGCGCATATTGACCGCGCGGCTTGATCAATTGGACGGCGGAAATGCCGAACGTACGGGCAGAACTCTGGAAGCTGTGCGGGCTGAAAATGAAGCGCAAATTCCAGTTGGTCGCTATGGGCGGACCGAGGAGTTTGGCGATCTAGCAGCGTTTTTAGTTTCTGAGCGCGCAAGCTATGTCAACGGATCTGTGATCCGCTGCGATGGTGGAGCAACCAAAGGCATCTAATGTGCCGTGGGTTTCTATTGTTGGTTGCGGTAGTACGGCGATAAAATTGAGGAGTAGAAGTGCGGTTTTTGTTGGTTGAAGACAATATGCAGTTGGCTGCAGCGCTAAAAAAGAGATTTGCGTTGGATGGCCATGTTGTCGACCATGCGCAAGATCTACGCGATGCGGCGACCAGCACTTCAACCGTCGCTTATGATTTGATTTTGCTGGATATTATGCTGCCGGATGGCGACGGGCGATCATTTTTGAAAACCCATCGGTCGAAAGCTGAACGCACACCGGTGATCGTTCTTACTGCTCGTTCTGAAGTCTCCGACCGTGTGGGGCTGCTCGATTTGGGTGCCGATGATTACATCACCAAGCCGTTTGATTTTTCAGAACTTGAGGCCCGGTGTCGTGCGGTTTTGCGGCGGCAGGGGGGGAGCGTCAACAATGCGCGCGAATTTGGTGATCTGGTATTTGATCCGTCAACTGGCATATTGCGGGTCGGTGCAGACGAACGCGCTTTGCGCAATCGGGAATTGCGACTTCTTGAGGTGTTTTTTGGTGCGCCCGGGCAGATTTTTTCGAAGAATTATTTGATGGACCGGTTGTTCTCTTTTGACGAGGAAGTGTCCGAAAATGCCATTGAAGTTTATGTCGGGCGGTTGCGCAAGAAGCTCGAAGGTTCTGAAGTGCGGCTCGAAACCGTTCGCGGTTTGGGGTACAGGATGATCCAACGATCATGATCCGGTTTTTTGCGACCAGTTCTATTCGTCGGCGATTGGTGGCCCAACTCAGCATAATCGCTGCTTTGCTATCGATCGTGTTCTTTTTGGCCGTACGGTCAGTTGCTGAGGGCGCTGCAGCGGATACACAAGATAATGTTCTCGCAGCCTCTGCGACGTCGATTGCCGACGCTCTATATTCTGAACGCGGCAATGTGCGGGTTGAATTGCCCTATTCAGCGCTTTCGATGTTGGGGGCAATTTCTGAAGATCGGGTCTTTTATCGCATTGTTGCCGATGGTGAAACGGTGACCGGATATGACGATCTCCAGGTGCCAGATATCGGTGCCGACAGGCTTCGCGCTCAGTTTGTTACGGCTCAGTATAAAGGCGAGGAAGTCCGCCTTGTTTCGCTTGCTCGAGCCGTGAGCAGCGGAGATCGCGCAGCAGAAGTACAAGTTGTTGTAGCCCAAACACAACGCGGGTTAGCGGCGATATCATCTCAAATCACCACAACGGCGATGGCCGTTGCCATTGGTTTTTTCTTGATGGCAACCGCTTTAAGTCTTTTTGCGGCTCAAAGCGCAGTGGCACCGCTAAAACGTCTTGCCCAATCGGTTGCGCGGCGCGGCCCCAAAGACTTGCGCTCGGTGGTCACGAAAACGCCAGGAGAGTTGGTTCCTCTGGTGGATGCGCTTAATAATTTCATGGGTCGCTTGCGGTCTTCACTGACGCGCTCTGAGGATTTTATTGCTGAAGCTGCGCACCGGGTGCGGACGCCATTAGCGACAGTGCGCACGCAGGCCGAAGTTGTTTATCGGCAAATGGAGCGGGCGGAAAACCGTAAAGCATTGCGCGAAATGATCAGGGCTGTTGACGAAAGTTCAAGATCGGCGGGGCAGTTATTAGACCACGCCATGGTGACGTTTAGAACTGATCAGCTTGAAAAAAGCGAAGTTGAGCTGGGGGACATCGCCAAAGAAATCTGCCAGCGGCTTAGGCCAACCGCAGAGCTAAAAGATATCGACATTGTTTTGGAACAGTCCCCAAACGAAGTACCTATTTTGGCTGATCGTATACTCATCCAAAATGCGGTGCGCAATATTATGGACAACGCCATCAAATATTCGCCGGTCGAAAGTACGATAAATGTACAAGTATCAAAATCCAACAAAGTGATGAAATTGTCCATAACCGATGAAGGACGTGGGTTTGGTGGTATGGACGCCACCAAGCTGACCAAGCGCTTTTCCCGAGGATCTAACGTTGATGATGTTGTTGGTTCCGGGCTTGGGCTAACGATCGCAGACGAAGTGGCTCAGGCCCATAATGGCCGACTGGAAGTTGGCGAGAACCTAAAAGGCAGAGGCGCATGCGTATCCTTGATTTTCGACTTGTCTTAGCGCTGTTGCTAACAATCGCGGTGCTGCCTATTTCGCACGTCTTCGGGTTTGAAGAGGAAGAGCGAAAATACTATTCGGCCGAAAATGGACAGGAATTATTGTCTGTTCTATCCACAGCGGATATCGACGTGTTCGAGCCGATTATATTGGCGTTTCAGCGCGAAAATCCTTCAATCAATATCGAATATGTAACCACCGGAAGTACGGAGTTGATGAAGGCGATTTACGTCGAGAACGCGCAGTTCGATTTGGTCATTTCTTCGGCGATGGATTTGCAAACAAAACTGGCGAATGATGGTTTTGCTCGGGACTATTCGTCTGAGGCAACGTCTTCGTTGCCCGACTGGGCGGTTTGGCGTGATCAGCTATTTGGTTTCACGCAAGAACCGGCGGTGATGGTGATTTCCAAAGCTGCATTTAAAAATGTAGGTGTGCCACACACGCGCCAAGAACTAATTGAGACGTTGCGGAACAATCCCGAGACATTCGCAGGACGAGTTGGAACATATGACGTGCGAATTTCGGGATTGGGTTACCTGTTCGCAACTCAAGATTCTCGGAACACGGAAAGCTTCTGGCGTCTAACGGAAGTCATGGGCCGGCTCGACGCAAAATTATATTGTTGCTCGGGCGGCATGATTGCAGATGTTGCTTCGGGTAAACTGGCGCTGGCCTATAACGTTTTGGGCAGCTATGCGGAAAGCCAATTAGCCGGGACAGATGGGCTTGAAATTATTCCGCTTGATGACTTTGTTGGCGTCATGCTGCGCACTGCACTTATTCCCACCGGTGCTAAAAATGCAAGCGCTGCGGGGCGAATGATTGATTTTCTCGTCCGGCTTGAAGGACACCCAGAGCTCTCTGCCCAAACCGGTTTGCCGCCAATTCAGCGTGTGGCGCAATCCACTGGGACCGTTTTACGGCCAATTCGGCTTGGCCCCGGACTGCTGGTGTTTTTGGACAAGCTTCGTCGCGAAACTTTTGTTCGCAGTTGGACCAGCTCAATTGAGCAAAACTAAGTGATTGACGTTTACTCTCGAATTTGTTCTTCTTTTGTTCAATTTTGGGATTAAGCAAGGGGGCGGAGATAACATGCTGGAAATCAACAATAAACAAGCACGTTGGTTCTGGCTGAACAAGAATCTGTTGGCGAAACCGCCTACCGGGGCGTTTGATCTAATGCAAACCGTCAAAGATCTGGGGTTTGTGCAAATTGACACCATTCAAAATGTTGCGCGCGCTCATCATCACATACTTTGGAGCCGCAACCAGAACTATCGCTCGAAGGTGATTGATAAGCATCTGGGACGATCTGGTGATCTGTTCGAGCACTTTACCCATGACGCATCGATGATCCCAACTGCGTTTTTTCCCATGTGGCGAAGACAGTTTACGCGGATGGAAGAATATATCCATAAACGCGGATGGCATGAGGATATTTTGGCCACTGATTTGCGCGATCAGGTTCGAGAAAGAATTTTAAGGGAAGGTCCGCTTTCCACCGAGGCATTTGATACAAAAATTGAAGGTGAAAAGAAGATGTGGGCCCGCCCACCGCACAAGCGTATGCTTGATTTTATGTGGTATGCGGGCGAACTTTCCACGTCTCATCGTAAAGGGTTTCGCAAATATTATGACCTGATGGAGCGTGTTGTGCCCGAAGCAATTTTGAATACGGAGTTGTCGGCGCAAGAACAGATTGATTGGCTTTGCAATGCCGCGCTGGAGCGTTTGGGTGTTGCAAATTTGAGCGAGATTCGAAAATTTTGGGACGCAGTAAGCCCATCTGAGGTGAAAGAGTGGGCGGCAAAATCAGATTTGGAACCGGTCAAAGTGCAGGCCCATGATGGCAGTTGGGCCGAGATGTTTGCGCCAGCTGATATTGAAGCGAGTATGAACGCGGCAATAAAACCGACGTCTAGATTGCGCATAATCAATCCGTTCGACCCCGCAATTCGAGACCGTGACCGACTGAAACGCTTGTTTGGATTTGATTATACGATTGAGATATTTGTGCCGGCGCATAAACGGGTTTGGGGATATTACGTTTATCCATTGTTGCAAGACGATCGGTTTGTTGGCCGGATTGAACTTAAAGCGGATCGAAAGAAATCTGAGTTGAACGTTGTCGCATTCTGGCCAGAAGGCAAGGTGAAGTGGACACCAAAAAGGCATGAGGCGTTGAAGAAGGAATTGGCTCGGTTTGCCAAATTTGGTGGCGTTGAAACAGTGAGTTGGAACTGTGATCAGCTTGCTCTTTAAAGCGGGTGAATTTGACCGCATTGAGAAATTTTCGGGGCATGAGCTCAAACATCATGGAAATTGTCGGTTTCTGGTACATCTAACTTCCTCAAATGCGCGGTGCGCGTTAATGAAGTGGGATGAATAATATGGAGCTTTGTAAACATGCCTGAAATCAAAAGCGTTGTTGCTGTTGGTGAGATTATGCTTGAACTTTCAGGTGTTCAGCAAGACGGGTCTGCGCGACTAGGGTTTGGCGGGGATACTGGCAACACGGCGATTTATTTGTCGCGTCTTTTCGGCGCGCAGGGGCGCGTCGGGTATTTGACGCGGTTGGGCCAAAGCCGGTTTTCCAACGATTTGGCGGCGTATTTGCATGGGGAGAATATTGGACTGTCCGAGCAAACTCAGGCAGATGAGGGCACGCCGGGCTTGTACGCGATTAGTACGGACGAGGCGGGGGAAAGATCGTTCACCTATTGGCGCGAAAGTGCTGCAGTTCGTCTCTTGCTTACTGGGAACAGTGGCGAAGATGAACGGACGTTTCTACATGGGTTTGACAGTCTTTATCTCTCCGGCATAACGCTAGCCGTTTTGTCAGATGAGGGGCGGGCGCAGTTGCTAGACATCGCACGAACGTTTTTACAAACTGGCAAAAAAGTTATGTTCGATGTCAATTTTCGAGCCAACCTGTGGCAAAGCCATTCGCCCCATGTTGATGTTCCTGAATTGGTGCGGAAGTTTATTGCCGCAGCAACAATTGTGAAAATTGGCCGCGATGAGGGTGAGGTTTTGTTTGGTGTTTCCAAATCATCCAGGCTGATTGAGAAATTGCGCTTGACTGGTTCTGCTCAATTGGTGGTGACGGACGGTGGAGATCAAATATGTGTCTATGACGCTGGTGAAGTTCACGAAGTAGGCTTTGATGAAGTCGTCGATGTTGTGGATAGTACGGCTGCTGGGGATAGCTTCAGCGCGGGTTACTTACATGCCTATTTGAACGGAAAAGCCGCCCAAGATTGCGTAAAGGCGGGACAAAAATTGGCTGCGGTAGTCATCAAATATTCTGGCGCGATTATACCTCAAGACGCAATGCCGAAATAAGCGACAATTGAATTGTCTTGTGCGTCACCCTAAAATTACATATGAATATTGATATGTTTGTGGGAGATGCACATTATGCTGACGAAAAGAGAATTCTTGAAATTGTTCACCGCTGCGGGTTTGGCAATTGGTTTGCCGAGCATCGTGCGCGCGCAAACGGCGGCTACGCTTTCGTTGGGGAACGCGAAGCTTCACGTTATTAATGATGGATTTATGCAGCTGCCAATGGGGTTTGTTTATGGAAGTGCCCCGCAAGCCGAACGAGATGCATTACTTATTCAAAACGGCTTAGCACTGGATGCTGTGTCTCCACCTTGCAATGTAACTGTGCTTGAAACCGATGAGGGCCTTATTGTCTTTGATGTTGGTGGCGGCACCAATTTCTTGTCCTCACTCGGTGGATTTTTTGATGCCTTTATTGAGGCGGGGTTCGATCCGGAACGGGTCACAGATGTGGTGTTTACCCATGCTCATCCTGATCACCTTTGGGGCATAATCGATGATTTTGACGAAGTGATTTTCCCAGAAGCGAAAATGCATATAGCGCGATCTGAGTTCGACTTCTGGATGGATAAAAATACAATTTCAAAGATGAACCCGGAACGCCAATCCTTTGCGGTTGGGGCTAAAAATCGTTTGGGCGAATTGGCCGATCGTTTCAGTTTTTTTGAGTTTGGCGATGAGATATTGGGCGGCATTGAGGCGGTAGACACAAGTGGTCACACAATCGGACATACCTCGTTCGTCGTACACGGCGGCGACCAGCCAACGATGATATTGGGCGATGCATTAACGCACCCGATCATTTCGTTTGAAAAGCCCAATTGGCCGACAGGGTCTGACCACGACATGGACCAAGGGATTGCCACGCGGCTAAAACTGCTGGATCGCTTATCGCATGATCAGATGCGGGTAATTGGCTATCATCTTACCAACAATGGGGTGGGACGTGTCGAGCAATCAGGAACTGCATTCCGGTTTGTAGGAAGCTAAATTACTGGGTGCCTAATTGAAAGATGCGTCCGCCGAGCAAATAGGCAAGACCAATACGGGCACCCAAAGCAACACAGAGAAAAACAATTGGTGCGCTTACTGTAAGCAGGGAAGCGGCGCTTAGGCCTTGGCCGATTGTGCAGCCTAGTGCCAAAATGCCGCCAAACCCCATAAATGCAGCTCCGGCGATATGGCGTCCAAGTTCACGCGCGTCGTCACATGCTTCCCAGCGGACTGAATGTTGTTTGATTGCCCCAATGGCAGCACCTAAAATTGTGCCGAAGACTAATCCAACTCCATAATCTGGTCCAACACCGGTATTGGCAATGAATTGCAAAATGCCGTCCCCCAATGGAAGAACAAAGCTGGCAGATTCAAGTTGAACCGGGGCAAATGAGATTTGTTGAAAATAGGAAGTGATCCACCAACCGCTGGCAATGACGCCACCAACAATTGTGCCCGTCAACAGACCAGACTTGTTGTGCCGAAATTCTTTGGATTTAAACACCCAAAAAGCAACAGCCGCTAGTAGGATGATCATTGTCGGGAGTTGTGCCCAACTACCCAAAACACTTGCAACCAGGCTGGGAATTGATTGGTCAGCAGCGAAGCTAAGATCAATACTTGAATTTTGTTCAATGAAGATGCGCACTGGTGAAAGTGTGCCACGGGCGGTTGCAAGGGCCGTTATGCCGATGACAAGGAACGCGACAAACCCTTTTAGGCTGCCCCCACCAAGACGGATCAGCGCACCAAATCCACAAGTGCCGACGAGCGCCATGCCCAACCCAAAAAATACGCCGCCGATTATGTAAGCGCCAACGGCAAAGTCGGTTGTGAGGTAAAAACTGGAGCTGAGGTTTAGGGTTCCAGTTGAAATTGCGATTTGGGTTATGATTGCCGCGACGAGGGCGGCTAAGCCCCATGTGCGTAGCCCACCTGTGTCGCCAGAATACCAAGCTTTTTCAAATGCAGAGAGTGTGCAAAACACGTTCACACGCGCCACGTATCCCAACAAAACGCCAACAGCGATTCCCGCCAACGGCAAGCCATATAGTGGCTCTATCATCCCAAATCTCCCTGTCCCCTGCGCCATCATATGACGCAAATCAGCAAAAAGACAATTGGATTAGATAAATGAGTCTGTAAGTTCGTTCTGGATAAGGGGGCTATTCGGCTTGATCTGGTTTTTCGTCGACACAGAACAATTCGTATAATTGACCAATAATCGTTGATACTTCGTCGCTGGCGATTGAATAGTAAATGGTTCGGCCTTCACGGCGGGTATTGACTAATTTGTCAAACCGCAATCGGGCTAAGAGTTGTGACACAGATGCCTGGGGCATCGACATGACGCGCTCTAGGTCGGAAACCGACTTTTCACCTTCAGATAGAATGCACAAGATGAGCATACGCGACTCGTGCGAAAGAGCCTTAAGCAATTCGCTCGCTTTTCGCGCCTGTTCCATCATGTTGCGCATCTCTTCGGGGGAAGAGTTTTCACTCAATTTTGGCAATGCCATGAAGTTCACATTCATCTATTTAGTTGTGTCGTGGGCCTTGATGTCAAAAAATGGCTCATTTTTCAAGCTTTTCAAGCAATTCATCGAGTAGAAACCAGAAAAATTGATCACCAGCGTATCCGCGCAAGCGGCCAATTTCTTCGCCGCCAGCAATTAACACAAAGGTTGGCGTGAATATATCTGGCTTTATCTGGGACAGGTCTTGAGGCCAGGGCTCATGAATGTCAACGCGTCGTAAGGGCGCAGCTTTGCCTTCCCACGTCTTTGGATAAATTTCGCCGATCTCTTTGTCCCACTGTTCACAATAGGTGCATCCAGCTTGCTCAAGCATCAGCAATTGCTGTGCCCTTGCCGGGTTTGCAAACAACATTATGGCAAGCAAAGTTGCCAATAGCATTTTTAGATAGACCGTTTTCATTCGTGTTCCTGAGTTCCAGCGTGAATTTCAGTATATCAGTGAAAATATATAGTGGAAATCAAATATATTTGAGCTATGGTGAGATAGATATGCAAATTAATATATGTTGGGGCCAATATGTTGGATGTAAGTATTTGGGGGGCGTTCATCGCGGGCGTACTATCGTTCTTTTCCCCCTGTGTTTTACCGATCGTACCGCCATATCTCGCCTATTTGGCGGGGGTCAGTTTTGAGCAACTAAGCGACGAGGACATGGATGCCAGCGCTGCTCGGCAAATCCTTTTGGCTTCGGTTGCATTTGTTGTTGGCTTCTCGACCGTTTTTGTCGCGTTGGGCGCTACAGCGAGCCTTCTGGGCCAAACGATTGCCCAATATTACCATATTCTGTCGATTATTGCCGGTGTGATCATCATTGCGATGGGCCTGCACTTTATTGGGATTTTGCGCTTGTCGGTGCTTTATCGTGAAGCGCGGGTGCAGGTAAATTCTAAACCTGTTGGATTGCTGGGCGCATTCATTATGGGATTGGCCTTTGCTTTCGGCTGGACGCCCTGTGTGGGGCCGATTTTAGCGACCATTTTGTTCGTGGCAGGGTCTGAAGATACCGCTTGGCGCGGCATGAGCCTGTTGCTCGCCTATTCTGCGGGCATTGGTATTCCGTTTATACTGGCCGGGGCATTTGCCGCGAGATTTATCAAAGTCGCTGGGCGGTTGAAGCAACATATGCGCAAGATAGAAATTGCTATGGGCATACTGCTGATTGTTACGGGGATTTTGTTTGTTACGGGAAGTATGAGCGCGATTGCCCAGTGGCTTTTAGATACATTCCCCATTTTTGGCACAGTTGGATAGGAGGCAGAAATGTTTCGGATTTTGATGATATTCAGTTTTTTGTTTTTGGGTAATACGGCTTATGCCGAAACCATTGGTGAGGACGGACTGCATAAACAGGATTGGTTCACACTGACATTCCGCGACATTGCGGAGGATATCGAAGCAGCTGCGGCAGAAGACAAGCGTTTAGTGTTAATATTTGAACAACGCGGCTGCATTTATTGCGCCAAAATGCATAAGGATCTTTTGTCTGACCCTGAAGTGGCCGCCTACATCCAAGAGAACTACATGGTCGTTCAGTATAACATGTTCGGCGATGAAGGGGTCACTGATCTTGATGGCGAAGAGCTAACGGAGAAGACCGCTGCGCGCAAATGGGGATATGTTTTTACCCCGACTTTGGTGTTTTTGCCTGATGTCGTTCCAGTCGAATCTACTAGTGTTGCCAAAGCCGCTGTGGCGACTATGCCGGGTGCATTTGGCAAATGGACATTCCTCAATATGTTCAAATGGGTGAATGAGCGGGGCTATGAAGGTGAAGAGCATTTCCAAAAATATCATGCAAGAATCATAGAGCAACTGCGCGCTGAAGGGCGACTTTGATCTGATTACGGTGTGTGGAAAATAGTCGATTTCGCGCAAAACATATGAACATTTGAATTAATACATTGATTGAAAGGAATTATCGATTTAAGCTCACGATAATGTGAATGAGATCTAACGATCCATCTCAGGGAGGGGACTGGTATGAGAAAACTGATTGTCGCTACCTCAGTGGCGATATTATGCAGCACAGGTTCTGTGTTTGCTGACGCGGTTGGACCAAGTGACGTTAAAATGGTCGACGCGGTTATTGAAAATTCATTGACCGGGCAGATGGGTGATCCAGCTGCTGGACGGGACATCATGATCAACCGCAAGCTTGGCAATTGCCTCGCGTGCCATATGAACACTGAAATTTCAGAGCAACCGTTCCACGGTGAAGTTGGCCCCCCACTTGATGGTGCTGCCAGCCGGTGGAGCGAGGGTGAATTACGCGCAATTTTGGTGAACGCCAAACAGGCGGTGAACCCAGATTCGATAATGCCATCATTCTATAGCTTGGAGCTTGGTGCCCGTGTAGCAGAGAAATTTGCTGGTAAAACGATTTTGGATGCCCAGCAGGTTGAAGATGTATTGGCTTATTTGATGACGCTGAAAGACGAATAGGCAAAAGCATGAACAAGGAGACAAGAATGAGCATATCAAGACGCAAAGTGCTTGCGCTAGGTGCTGGCCTTGGTGCAATTGCCTTGACTGGGTTTAAGTCAAGCATTGCATTTGCCGATGATGCCGCTGCGCAAGCCGCAATTGATGCGTTTGCTGGTGGTGCAAGTATTGGTGAAGGCCGAGTTTCACTGACAGCACCTGAAATCGCAGAGAACGGTAACACCGTTCCAGTTTCGGTTGATGTTGAAAGCCCCATGACAGATGCAGACTATGTCGCGTCGGTTATGATTTTGGCTGAAGGCAATCCAAACCCTGGCGTTGTCACGCTCAATTTCACACCCATGAGTGGAGTTGCTTCGTCAACAACACGTATTCGTCTTGCAAAAACACAGAATGTGATTGCGGTGGCGAAGATGAGCGATGGCTCGGTGTTTATGGATAAGAAGCTCGTCAAAGTAACTATTGGCGGTTGTGGCGGCTAAGCGGCCGACAAATTAGGAGAGACAATTATGGCTTCAAAACCTCGCGTTAAAGTGCCTAAAAAAGCTGCCGCTGGTGATGTTATTACTATTAAGACATTGATCAGCCACGCTATGGAAAGCGGGCAACGCAAAGGAAAAGATGGAAATCTGATCCCACGCAAAATCATCAATAAATTTACAGCGGATTTCAACGGTACGCCGGTGTTTTCTGCCGATATTGAGCCCGGCGTAGCGGCGAACCCGTTCATCGAGTTTAATGTGAAGGTCACCGAGAGTGGCACATTTAACTTCATATGGCTTGATGATGATGGTTCTGAATATACGTCGAGCAAAGATATTGCTGTAAATTAATTAGACAGACAACGAGCTAAACGGCTCGAAATCTGTTGCTTAGAGGAGGAGACAGATGATCAAAAAAGGGGGGATAATTGCCGCTTTAGGTCTTAGTGCAATCGTTGCGACTTTGATGTCGCCGGCATTGGCCGATCCGGACAATAATCAACTGATCATTGAAGGCGAGCTCATCGTTACTGATGTTGCCGCACCTGATAGTTCACCGCTTGACCATATCTATTCTGGTTGGCGTTTCCGCGCACCTGAAACGCAGTCATTGCAGTTGGATGATTTCGAAAATCCAGGTTTTGTAGCGGTTGATGATGCGGCAGAAACTTGGGAAACAGCAGACGGAAGCGAAGGAAAATCTTGCGCATCCTGTCACGAAGATGTTTCCAGTTTGGCTGGATTGCGCGCCGAACTGCCAAAATGGGATGAAGCAACCAACAAGCCAGCAACGATGGAGAATTTGATCAATCGTTGTCGTACTGACCGTATGGGCGCAGACGCTTGGAAATGGGAAGCAAAAGAGATGCTTAACATGACCGCGTTGATTAGCGTTCAGTCTCGCGGCATGCCGGTCAATATTCAAACTGACGGACCAATGGCTGAGTGGATGGAAAAGGGCAAGGACCTTTATTACACCCGTGTTGGCCAACTCAACATGTCCTGTTCGAATTGCCATGAAGACAATTACGGTAAGCAAATTCGTTCAGATCATTTGAGCCAAGGGCAAATCAACGGTTTCCCTGTTTATCGGTTGAAGTGGGCTGGTTTGGGTTCCATCCATCGACGCTTTAAAGGCTGCATGGACAATATTCGAGCAACGCCATTTAAACGCGGTTCAGACGAGTTTATCGCTCTAGAAGCTTATGTTGCATCTCGCGGTGCTGGTTTGGCGGTCGAAGGTCCGTCTGTGCGGAACTAGGAACGTTTAATTTGTGGCAACGGCGCTAAGTAAGTGCCGTTGCCGTTTTGATGCCTGGTAAGGGCAGTTTCATAAAATAGGGGTGTTTGTATGCTTTCTCGTCGTGAGTTTTTGATGGCGGCTGTAGCAACGTCAGCAATTGGTGGAGTTGGTATGTCTGGGCAATGGGCTCGGGCGGCAGCGCGCCAAGAACTTACTCAAGGCGATTTGCTGGATATGGATGGCTACGGGAATGTGACCCTCGTGCATATTACTGACCTACACGCCCAGCTTAAACCAGTTTATTTCCGCGAACCCTCCATCAATCTGGGCGTTGGCGATGTTAACGGTTTACCGCCTCATGTTACGGGGAAAGACTTTCTTGACTTGTATAATATTGCTCCCGGTTCTGCTGATGCATACGCGCTGACTTCTGATGATTATGTCAGCCTAGCTAATGAGTACGGCAAGATGGGTGGCATGGACCGCATTGCAACAGTCGTGAACTCCATCCGCTCAGAACGTGCTGACAACATGTTGCTGCTGGATGGCGGTGATACTTGGCAGGGCAGCTATACGTCCAACCAAACCCAAGGCGCAGATATGGTTGAGGTGATGAACTCCTTGCAACCTGACGCGATGACGGGGCACTGGGAGTTTACCTACGGTGTGGACCGGGTAACTGAAATTGTCGACGAGTTGCCGTTCTCGTTTTTGGGCTCGAATATTTATGACGCTGAATGGAATGAACCAGCGTTTGAAGGATATAAGATATTTGAACGCTGTGGCGTGAAAATCGGCGTTGTCGGTCAAGCTTTCCCATATACACCAATTGCAAATCCACGTTGGATGTTTCCGAACTGGTCGTTCGGCATTCGCGAAGAAGATATTGTTCGCAATATCGAAGCGGCGCGCGCAGATGGTGCTGAACTTATTGTATTGCTTTCCCATAACGGTTTTGATGTTGATCGTGCGTTGGCGAAACGTGTTGATGGCATTGATGTTATTCTTTGTGGTCACACCCACGATGCTCTGCCAGAACCACTGCTGGTGAATGGCACATTGCTGGTTGCGACGGGTTCGCACGGCAAGTTTGTTTCGCGGCTTGATTTGGATGTGCAAGGCGGCGAGGTCAAAGGCTTCAAATATCGATTGGTGCCGATTTTCTCTGATGTAATTGCACCTGATGCGTCTATGACGGCATTGGTGGATAAAGTCCGTGCGCCTTACAAAGAAGAGTTGGCGCGAGAACTGGGAACAACAGATAGTCTTTTGTACCGTCGTGGCAATTTCAATGGCACCTTTGATGATCTTATTTGTCAGGCGCTGATTGAGGAGCGAGACGCGGACATTTCGCTTTCACCCGGCTTTAGATGGGGCACGAGCGTGCTGCCAGGTCAAGCGATCACCGTTGAAGATTTACACAATGCATGTGCGATGACCTATCCGTCGGCATATCGTTCTGAAATGACCGGCCAGACCATTCACGACATCTTGGAAGACGTTGCGGACAACTTGTTCAATGTTGACCCCTATTACCAACAAGGTGGCGATATGGTGCGTGTGGGCGGTATGGGTTACACGATTGACCCAACCAAGACCATTGGCAACCGAATTACTGACATGACCATGCTGAAAACGGGCGAGAAGATTACGGCTGAGAGCGCCTACATCGTGGCTGGATGGGCGTCTGTTAGTGAAGACGTCGAGGGCCCCGCAATTTGGGATGTCGTGGAAGATCATCTGAAAAAGAACCCGGTTGTCGCTTTAGAGGCGAACCGTTCTGTTAAAGTAATTACCTAATAAATCAAAGAGTTAGAGATTTTTTTGATTTATGGATAGGAATCTGTTCAAATACATATGAAAAACCATATGAATATAGAAAGGCGTCATCGGGGTGAGTGAAATATCAAAACCGAAAAACGCGGACAAGGCTGACAGGCAAATGAATCAAGGGCGGCGTGCGTTCTTGAAGAATGGTCTTATGGCTGGCGGCGCTGCTGCGATTGGTGCAGCAAGTGCTGGCGCTGCGCATGCCGCTGGTGAAGACGTGATTTTGCAAAAGCAAGATTGGCGTACTACTTTGGGCGACGGCGTTGGCGAGCGGCCATACGGGTTTCCATCTGAGCATGAAAAACATGTTGTTCGCCGCAGTGTCGAATGGCTAACGGCGGATCCCATTAGTTCGGTTAGCTTCACGCCTTTGCATGAACTTGATGGTATTATTACGCCAAATGGCGTTTGTTTCGAGCGGCACCATGGCGGTATTGCAGAGATTGACCCGACTGCGCATCGGTTGATGATCCATGGGTTGGTGGATACGCCTTTGGTCTTTACGCTAGAAGACATAAAGCGGTTTCCCCGAGAAAACAGAGTTCACTTTTTGGAGTGCGCAGCCAACTCGGGCATGGAATGGCGCGGTGCTCAGCTGAACGGCGTGCAGTTCACCCACGGCATGATCCACAATGTTATGTATACGGGTGTCAAACTGCGGCACGTTCTTGAAGAAGCAGGCATCAAACCAAACGGTAAATGGTTGCTAGCTGAAGGCGGAGACGCCTCCGCGATGACCCGTTCGATCCCGATGGAAAAAGCACTCGATGATTGCATGATCGCCTTCAAGATGAATGGCGAGGCGCTTCGTCCGGAACAGGGCTATCCACTGCGGCTTGTGGTGCCGGGTTGGGAAGGTAACATGTGGATCAAGTGGTTGCGACGCATTGAAGTTGGTGATCAGCCTTGGCAGCAGCGCGAAGAGACCTCAAAATATACAGATTTGATGCCTGATGGGCGCGCGCGGCGATTTACGTGGCAAATGGACGTGAAGTCTGTGATCACCAGCCCAAGTCCGCAAGTACCGATTACGCATGGCAAAGGCCGCACCGTAATTACGGGGCTTGCATGGTCAGGCGCGGGCAAAATCTCGCGGGTGGATGTTTCGATTGATGGTGGGCGCAACTGGCAGCCTGCACGGATCGACGGGCCGAGCTTTTCTAGATCAGTTCATCGGTTTTATCTTGATATCGATTGGAATGGTGAACCGCTTTATTTGCAGTCTCGGGCAATGGATGAAGCCGGAAATCTTCAGCCAACTAAAGATGCGTTACGGGCTGTACGCGGCGTTAACTCGATCTATCACAATAACGGTATTCAAACATGGTACGTGGCAAAAGACGGAGTGACGGAAAATGTTGAAGTTTCTTAAATTTGCCGCGCTTAGCGTTGTTGCCGCTATCGTGCTTTCTGGCGCGGCGTTTGCGCAGGGTGATGCTGTAGCTGGCGCGAAAGTGTTCAAAAAGTGCAAAGCTTGCCACGCCATTGGTGATGGGGCAAAGAACAAAATTGGGCCACAACTCAACGATATTTTTGGCCGCGATGCGGGTTCAATCGAAAGGTTTAAATACTCGAAGGCGATGCTGGCGAAGGCCGATGAAGGCTTGGTGTGGGATGATGCTAATTTGGCCGCGTTCCTTGCTAAGCCGAAAGCTTTCATCAAGGGCACGAAAATGTCGTTTGCTGGTTTGAGAAAGCAAAAAGACACCGACAATTTGCTGGCCTATCTCAAATCGTTTTCGGCAGCTCAAGAAGAGGCTGTGGTTGAGGAAGTCGTGCCAGTAGTTGAAGATGTTCCCGTTGCTGTTAAACCTATCAACGAAAGCATGCCGACACATGGCGTATTTCAACTTGGACGTGTCGCAACTGCTGATGAGATATCGGCTTGGGACCATGACGTGCGACCAGATGGAATGGGTCTGCCAGAAGGGCGTGGCAACGTTCTTGATGGCGAAGAAATATTTATTGAGAAATGTGCTTCTTGTCACGGTGATTTTGGCGAAGGTACTGGAAGATGGCCTGTTCTTGCAGGTGGCCAAGGCACTTTGCAAGACGAGCGGCCAGTTAAAACCATAGGCTCCTATTGGCCATACCTTTCAACGGTTTATGATTATGTGCAACGTGCGATGCCATTTGGCGAGGTAGGCAGTGTTTCCGACGATGAAACCTATGCGATTACCGCCTACTTGCTTTATTTAAATGACATTGTTGATGATGAAGAATTTGAGCTTTCCAACGAGAATTTTTTGTCCATAGAGATGCCCAACACGGCGAACTTTTACGCGGATGATCGGGCGGACGAGCCAAGTTATGGTACAAGTGAAGAACCTTGTATGAGCGCATGCAAACCTGGTCCGGTTGAGATTACAAAACGAGCACAAGTGTTGGACGTGACACCAGACCAGAGCAATTAGTTAGCGCCGGTTCGGCGCAGTAAATTTCGGAGGAAGCAATGAGTGTTGATCGTCGGGGATTTATCGGGTTGGGCGCGGCAGGGGCGGCTACATTGGCGTTTCCTTCGGTTTTGCGCGCTCAGGTTAGGCCGCGCGTAGTTGTTGTCGGTGGAGGGGCCGGTGGTGCATCTGCCGCTCGGGCAATATCTGCACTTGCAAATGGCGCGCTTGATATAACACTAATCGAGCCGAAAAAGACTTACACTACCTGCTTTTTCTCCAATCTATATCTGGCTGACTATCGTAGTTTTTCGTCTATAACACATTCATATTCAAAGTTGAAAAGTGTCGATGGGATCAATGTGATCCACGACTATGCCGCCCAGATTGATCGTGGCAAACAGCGCGTGGTTTTGGTATCTGGCGGTTTTGTCGAATATGATCGACTTGTTCTATCGCCCGGCATTGATTTTGATTTTGACACAACGCCTGGCTATTCGATTGAAGACGTTGATATTGCGCCCCATGCTTGGCAAGCCGGTGAACAAACTCAACTTCTTAAGCAAAAGCTGGATTTGATTGAGGATGGTCAACAGATCATCGTCGTTCCCCCAGATTACCCCTATCGGTGTCCACCCGGACCATATGAGCGTGTTTCCATGATGGCACATTTATTGACCGCTAAAGGGCATACGAATTCTCGGATTATTATTCTTGACCCTAAGCCTAGTTTTTCAAAACAAGCGTTATTTTCGCAAGGTTGGGCGCAGCATTACCCGGGCATGGTTGAATGGTTGGGGCCAGATATACATGGCGGCATAATCAATATTGATGCGCAATCTGGGATTGTGGAAACTGATTTTGATGATTTTGAAGGTGACTTACTAAACGTAATACCCGGTCAATTAGCTGGTGAAATTGCACGATCTGCCCAACTGGCAAATGAGACAGGGTTTTGCGAAATCGACGGATCATCAATGCGTTCACAGTTGGACCCAAACATATATGTCATCGGGGATAGTTGCATTGCTGGGAAAATGCCGAAATCGGCCTATTCAGCCAACAGCCAAGCAAAGGTCTGCGCACAAAATGTTGTAGCTGATCTAACTGGCAGCGATCGTGGAGAAGCCGAATTTGGCAATGCATGTTATAGCCTGATTTCAGACAATAATGGGGCCGTGGTCAGCGCAACTTTTAAAGCCCAAATGCAAAAGATTGAACCGGTGACAAGTCACGTTTCGCAACTGGAAGAAACACCCGAAGAACGCGCTGCGACCTTCGCCCAGTCGTTGGAGTGGTATGCTGACATTAGCGCCGATATGTTTGGTTGATCCCAGTCGTTACCTTGTCACCTAGTAGTTAAATACTACATGGCGGGATAGGTGTTGGTACGCTTGACTTCGCCATACGCAAAACTCGTTTCAATTGCAGCCACCCCGGAAATTTTGTGGATACGCTGCCGGGTAAAGCGCTCATAATCTTCAAGACTAGCGACGACAACGCGCAATAGATAATCCCAGTCGCCGGTCATGAGGTGGCATTCAAGTATTTCATCAATTCGACGCACAGCAGTTTCAAATTCACTCACGACGTTTTCGGTGTGATGTTGAAGTTTGATTCGCACGAAAACGGTAACCGGCAAACCGTATTTTCCTTGGTCAACAATCGCGCAATAGCCCTTGATAATCCCAGCTTTTTCAAGGTTTTTCAGGCGTCGCAGGCATGGGGATGGAGACAGATTTACACGCTCAGCCAGTTCTTGGTTGGTTAAACGTCCGTTGGTCTGTAACTCCCTAATGATGTTTTGGTCGATTTTGTCCATTCACTCCTCCAATGCGCAACAATATGCCAATTTTGAGGGTCTTTGTATCCATATTTGCCAGAAACTGCTGCGGAAAAAGCAATATCATGGTGTCGATGATGGCGCAATGTTGGCGCAATGTTGGCCGCTCACAGTTCAAAGGAATGCGAAATGAAAGATGATTCACTAGGACGCCCACTTGGACGCTCACTTGGGTTTTCGACAAACGCCATTCATCATGGATATGATCCGTTGGATGAAGAGGGCGCGCTTACCCCGCCGCTTCACCTGACTTCGACCTATGCATTTGACTCTGCTGAGCATGGCGGTGAAATGTTTGCGGGGGAACGGCAGGGGCATGTCTATTCTCGGATTTCTAATCCAACATGTGATTTACTTGAGCGCCGGATCGCTGTTTTAGAAGGCGCGGAAGCCGGATTGGCGAATGCTTCGGGTATGGGTGCAATCACATCGGTGATGTGGACATTTCTATCGCCGGGCGATGAGGTGATTTGTGATGAGACACTTTACGGCTGCACGTTTGCCTATTTCGAACACGGGTTGACCAAGTTCGGTATCAAAATCACCTATGTGGATATGACCAATGCCGAAAATGTGCGTGCGGCAATCAGTGAGAAGACCAAGATTGTATATTTTGAGACAGTGTCAAACCCAAATATGCGGTTGATTGATGTGGCGGCTATATCTGATATCGCCCATGAGGTAGGTGCAAAGGTTGTCGTTGATAGCACCTATACTACGCCATATTTGATGCGGCCAATTGAGTTGGGTGCCGATATTGTGGTGCATTCAGCGACGAAATATTTGGGTGGACATGGCGATGTCATAGCTGGACTTGTTGCAGGTTCGCTGGAAGATATAAGTCAAATCCGTCTTGTTGGTATGAAGGATATGACCGGGGCGGTAATGGCACCGTTTAACGCCATGCTTATCTTGCGGGGCATCAAAACTTTGCAATTGCGCATGGACCGACATTGTTCGAGCGCGATGAAAGTTGCCAAGGCACTTGAGGCGCACCCGATGGTTTCTGAAGTTCATTTTCCAGGTCTGGAAAGCTTCCCGCAACATGCACTGGCAAAGCGCACAATGAAGGATTTTGGTGGCATGATTGCGTTTGAAGTGATTGGCGGTATTGAAGCCGGTAAGTCGACGATGAACCGGCTGAAAATGATCAAAAGGGCGGTAAGTTTAGGTGACGCTGAAACGCTAATTCAGCATCCAGCGAGCATGACCCATTCGACCTATACGCCCGAAGAACGTGCGGCGCATCGGATTAGTGAAGGCTTGGTTCGAATGTCAGTGGGGCTGGAAGATCCTGACGATATAATTGCCGATATTATGCAGGCGCTCCCTATAGCTGATCAAAAAGTTGCTTAGGTTTTTAAGTTGTTCACGATGAACGGCATGTGTTGAGTTTTGGACATGCAATGGACGAGGCGAGGGGAAGTACAATGAGTAAAGAGATTGAACAACTTAAACAGTTGGAAAATCAGGTGCTTTGGCTTGCCTGCTGGATGATCCACAATGCCAACCATCTCCGGAAAAAAGAAGATGGTGACGTGAAGGTCGGCGGACACCAAGCGTCGTCAGCTTCAATTGTTTCGATTATGACCGCGCTATATTTCCACGTGCTCCGGCCAGAAGACCGTGTGGCGGTAAAGCCGCACGCGTCACCTATCTTTCACTCGATCCAGTATTTGATGGGCAATCAAACGCGTGAGAAAATGGAGAATTTCCGTGGTTTTGGTGGCGTGCAGAGCTATCCAAGTCGCACAAAAGACATTGATGATGTTGATTTTTCAACCGGCTCGGTTGGGTTGGGTGTTGGGGTAACTGCGTTTGCCTCCATGATTCAAGATTATTTGCAGGCCAAAAAATGGGCGAAAGACAAGCCCATGGGTCGCATGATTTCATTGATCGGCGATGCGGAAATGGATGAAGGCAACATTTTTGAATGTCTGCAAGAAGGTTGGAAACACGATCTGCGCAATGTCTGGTGGATAATCGATTACAACCGACAAAGCTTGGACGGCGTGATCAAAGAAGGGCTTTGGGAACGGCTTGAAACTATCTTCAAAGCATTTGGTTGGGAAGTTGTGCGCATCAAACACGGGTCGTTGCAACGTGCTGCATTTGCGGAGCCAGGTGGCAAGGAATTGCGCGACTGGATCGACAGCTGCCCGAACCAGCTTTACTCGGCCCTAACGTTCCAAGGTGGTGGCGCGTGGCGCAAACGGTTGTTAGATGAGATTGGCGACCAAGGCGATGTAACCGCATTGATTGAAAAACGTTCTGATGACGAATTGTCGGCTTTGATGAACAATCTGGGCGGTCAGTGCATGGAAACATTGGTGGAAGCGTTTGATCGTATTGATCACGACAAACCTACGATGTTTCTTTCCTATACGATTAAAGGTTGGGGCACGCCGCTTGCAGGGCACAAAGACAATCATGCGGGATTGATGACACCTGCTCAGATGGAGATATTCCGCAATAATGTCGGCGTGAATCTTGGTGACGAATGGGAGAAGTTTGGCGCTGTTGCAGATCAAAAGAAAACGCAGACATTTTTGAATCAAGTGCCGTTTTTTGCAAAAGGCACGCGCCGTTTTAAAGCGGATGCTGTGCCCGTTGGCGAAAGCATCAAACTAACGGACCGTTTGCAGTCTACGCAGGCTGGATTTGGCAAAATCCTTGATGCTATTGCCAAGCGTGATGACAAGCTTGCTGAGCGGATCATCACCACGTCTCCTGATGTTACGGTTTCAACCAATATGGGTGGTTGGGTAAACCGTAAAGGGTTGTTTGCCCGTGAGGCAATGCGGGATACGTTTAAAGACGAAGCTATTCCTTCGGCTCAAAAGTGGTCGTTTTCGCCAGATGGGCAGCATATGGAGCTTGGCATTGCGGAAATGAATTTGTTCCTCATGCTGGGTGCAGCAGGGCTTTCTCACAGCATATTTGGCGAGCGCTTGTTGCCCGTTGGGACGGTCTATGACCCGTTCATAGCACGAGGTCTAGATGCGCTAAACTACGCTTGTTACCAAGACAGCCGGTTTATGATCGTTGGCACACCATCAGGGGTTACATTGGCTCCAGAAGGTGGTGCCCACCAGTCTATTGGATCGCAATTGATTGGGATGAGCCAAGATGGTTTGGCTGCGTTTGAACCAGCCTATTTGGACGAATTGTCGGTGATTATGAACTGGGCGTTCGACTATATGCAGCGCGATGGTGAAGGTGACCCTGACGAGCGCACTTGGCTGCGTGACGAAACTGGCGGATCGATCTATATGCGTCTTTCAACGCGACCCTTGGAGCAGCCGGTATGGCGTGAAGATGACGCTTTTAGGCAGGGCGTTATTGATGGCGCATATTGGTGGCGTAAGCCGGGCGCGAATTGTGAAGTTGTCATCGCCTATCAAGGCGTCGTTGCTCCTGAAATATTGGAAGCTGCCGGCCGCATCGGTGAAGATCGCCGCGATATTGGCGTTTTGGCTTGTACTTCGGCTGACCGTTTGAACGCTGGCTGGACTGCAGCGCAACGTGCGCGTAGACGCGGCAACGACGGCGCCATGTCCCACGTTGAACGCATGCTTTGTGAGTTGCCGCCGCACTGTAAAATCATCACGGTGACGGATGGCCATCCAGCCACATTGAGTTGGTTAGGGGCTGTCGCTGGGCATCAAACTGTACCGCTTGGGGTGGAACACTTCGGCCAAACTGGCACAGTTGGTGATCTTTATTCCCATTTCGGTATTGATGCAGATACGATTGTTTCTGTTGCGCAAAATTTGGTTTCAGGCCGTCCGTTGCGGAACTTAAGCGTGGTTGTTTGAACTATTAATAGCCGCAATATCGGTGGCTAAAGAACCTCTGAACGCACTTCTGAAATATGCTGGTGCATGGCTTCGCGTGCCGCTTCAGCATCTTGTTTTTCGAGTGCGTCGATGATGCGTTTGTGGCCCTCGTCGGAAACGGTTTTGCGACGTGCTTTTTCGTCGTCTGAGGAAGCGCTTGGCAGAATGTGCAAATTGATTTCCCGCAATACGTCAAAAAGCAACTCGTTGCCAGTTGCAGCGGCGATTGCTTCGTGGAAAGAGCGATCAAGCTTTTGCCCGGCGGCAAAGTCCTGGTTTGTCTCCAGCCGTGCTGCATAGTCTTTTATGACGGAAAGCTGGTCTTCACTTGCCAATTCGGCTGCAAGGCCGGCAATTTGTGGTTCTAGCATGTCGCGCAGCTGGAAAAGATCGAACACTTTTCTGGTATTGCCTTTAGTCGAAAACCCAAGTGCGCGCACCAAATCCGCTTTGCTGGTGGCTTGGATATAGTTGCCGCTGCCTTGACGTGCAGCAAGCACACCTTGCTCTTGCATGACCCGAATGGCTTCGCGCAACGAGTGGCGGGAAACTTTGAACTGTTCCGAGAGTTGTCGCTCTGGCGGTAGCATGTCGCCGGGGCCAAGCTTTTTCTCTTCTATGAGGACACGGATCTTTGCAACTACGGTTTCATAGGCACGCATGGTCGGCGAGGCGTCGCTTGTAGCGCGCGTGGGTTTGTTCGTCGAAAGTGTATTTTTTTCAATTACGGCCATGTTCAACCAATTTTTGTTGTTGACCCTCTTTAAAGCGCAAAAAAGCCCTTTTAATCAACAGTGAAATCTGCAGTGTTTGATAAATTGGTTGATATCTGCGGTCAGATGATCGAATCCGTCAGTAAAATTGAATTGGTACAACCATTTGTTGCATGATTAGAAAAACCCCGTAAAATGCTGGTTAAATGTTTGGGGGAAATATGAGTAATTTTACAACTCGTCCGGAAATTGTGGGCGACTTTGGTGTTGTCGCTTCGACGCATTGGATTGCATCTGGCGTTGGCATGTCCGTTTTAGAACGCGGGGGTAATGCTTTTGATGCGGCGGTCGCCACCGGATTCACATTGCAAATTGTCGAGCCTCATTTGAATGGCCCCGGCGGCGAAGTACCGATGTTGATTGCAAAGGCTGGCGAGGCGCCTCGTGTTGTTTGTGGGCAGGGCGTTGCGCCACAAAACGCAACGTTAGATGCCTATAAGTCGCTTGGGCTTGATATTGTGCCCGGTACTGGCTTTTTGTCGGCAGTTGTACCCGGCGCGTTTGACGCGTGGATGATGTTGCTGCTCGATTATGGAACTTTGCATTTGCGAGATGTTCTTTCGTACGCAGTAGGATATGCGCAAAGCGGTGTACCCTTGGTGCCGAATATCGTGGGCACTATATCAAAGGTGCAAGATCAGTTTAACGATCATTGGCCTAGTTCTGCTGAGGTGTTTTTACCGGGTGGACGCGTGCCAAAAGTGGGTAGTCGGTTTGCCAATCCAATTCTCGCGAAAACTTATTCGCGGATAATTGAAGAGGCGGAGACCGTTGGCGGAGACCGCGAGCAGCAGATCCAGAAAGCTCGGCAAATTTGGCGTGAAGGATTTGTCGCCGAAGCAGTCGATATGTTTTTTACCCAAAATGAAATGATGGATACGACGGGACGGCCTCAGCCGGGTTTTTTGACCGGTGCAGATATGGCGAGCTGGAGTGCTTCATATGAGGAGCCGCTAAGCTATCACTATAAGGGCTACGACGTGCTCAAAACGGGCCCATGGGGGCAAGGTCCTGCGTTTTTGCAACAACTTGCTTTGCTCAAGGGCTTTGATTTGGATGGAATGTCTCCGGATGATCCAGAGTTTGTTCACGTCGTTATTGAGGCGTCAAAGCTAGCATTCGCAGACAGGGAAGCGTTTTATGGCGACCCTGACTTTGTAGATGTACCAATGGAAACGTTGTTGAGCGATGCATACAATGATGAGCGTCGAAAGCTGATTGGTGACCAAGCATCACTGGAGTTGCGTCCTGGGCATGTTGAGGGCGCTGGCGGACCAGTTGTGAACCGTCCGTTGGGTGAAACGGAAGAGGGACGTAACAACAAGGATATTGGTGAGCCAACTGTGGCTCGTTTTGATGACTTGCCCACTGGAGCTGACGGGCGCACAAAGGGCGATACTTGCCATTTTGACATTATTGATCAATGGGGAAACATGGCCACCGCAACACCATCTGGTGGATGGTTGCAAAGTTCGCCGGTTGTGCCGGGGCTCGGATTTTGTTTGACCAACCGTGCGCAAATGTTCTGGCTGGATGAACGTTCTCCTACGTGCATCGCGCCGGGTAAACGCCCGCGTACAACATTGTCAGTTTCCATGGCGATGAAGGACGGGAAACCGGAGACCACCTTTGGCACACCGGGTGGCGATCAGCAGGATCAATGGTCATTGCATCATTTTTTGCGCTACGTGCATTTTGGGCAAAACCTGCAAGAAGCGATCGACGCGCCGGGTTTCCATACCAATCATTTTCCAAGTTCATTTTATCCGCGCGAGGCAGATGCTGGGCATCTTGTTGTTGAAGGGCGTTTCCCAAGTTCGACGATTGAAGAGCTTAAACGTAAGGGACACCGTGTGCAGGTGGATGGGGATTGGACGTTGGGTCGCATGACGGCGGCATCAAAAACGGATGGTTTCCTCAGGGCCGGTGCCAATGCTCGGTTTATGCAGGGCTATGCTGTTGGAAGGTAGGTTGTTTTCAGCGGTTTACAGGGCTGCCTGAAAAGTTAGATTCAATGACTTAATCCGATGATTCATGCTTGCTTTTTGCCTGACGGGTCGCAATCATGGACTCACAAAACAAACTGGTCTTTTTCGATATGAATCAGCAAACTGACATTTTGGTGATCGGCGCTGGCATTGCTGGCGCTGGTATCGCGGCGCAATTGGCGAAGTCAAAACGCGTGATCATTTTGGATATGGAGGAGCGTCCTGGTTATCATTCGACGGGTCGATCCGCTGCAATGTTTGCGATGAATTATGGCAATGATCCGATCAAAAAGCTCAATCGCGCTTCGTGGGAAATGTTCCAAAACTTGTCGCCGACGTTTTTTCCACACCCAGTTTTAGCGGATCGCGGTGTTTTGTATTATGCCAATGTAGACAGCAAAGCGCATTTGGATGAATTGATTGCGAGTGCTGATGACCTTGATTTTTTATCTGCTGCTGAAGCCAAGAAACTAGTTCCAATTATTGATGAGAATGAGTGTGCTGGTGTTGGGTTTGAGCGCGACGCGAAAGACTTGGATGTAGCAGCCCTGCATCAGGGGTGGTTGAAGGAAGCCAAAACGAACGGCGGAATTGTTGTTTGCGATGCGGGTGTTACCGCCGCTAAATATGTAGATGGCGTTTGGCAGCTTGAAACGTCGCAGGGTGTTTTTGAAGCGCCGATTGTGGTCAATGCCGCAGGTGCATGGGCAGATGAAGTGGCGCAAATGTTCGGGGTGGCTCCGGTCGGGTTGGTTGCCAAACGACGTTCAATTGCCACATTGCCGTCATCTCATCCTGAACAGTCGCACAAATGGCCGATGCTGCTTAGCGCAGTAGAAGACTGGTATATGAAGCCAGATGCGGGTAGTTTTTTGGTGTCGCCTGCGGATGAAGACCCTGTTCCACCTCATGATGTGTTCGTTGACGATATGGTTTTGGCTGAAGGCCTTTTTCGGTTTTCTGAAGCGACAACTTACGAAGTGACGCACGTTGATGGTAGTTGGGCTGGGCTTCGGGTCTTTACGCCCGATAAAACACCGGTATGTGGATATGCATCTGCGGTTGATGGATTTTTCTGGTTGGCAGGACAGGGCGGATATGGCATCCAAACATCACCCGCATTGTCATTGTTGGCCGCGCATATGGTTCTTAGAACAAGTTTGCCATCATTTGCCGATCAAGAATTGATAGACGATTTGTCGCCCAACCGGGCAACACTTACACAATAGGAAAAGATTATGAGTATTCAACGCATCAAACCCGGCACGCGCATGAGCCAAGCCGTTGTATTTGGCGACATGGTTTATCTTTCAGGCCAAGTTGGCAATGCTGGCGAAAACCCTGCTGAGCAAACAAAAACTATTTTGGCTAAAGTGGATGAATTGTTGGCTGCTGCTGGTACGTCAAAATCAAATGTGCTGAAAGCTGAAATTTGGCTTTCAAGCATGCAGTATTTCGGTGAAATGAATGCTGTTTGGGATGCTTGGATTGACCCAGTAAATCCTCCAGCTCGGGCGACTGGTGAAAGCAAATTGGCAACAAGTGATTTCTATGTTGAAATCATGATTACGGCTGCAAAAATCTAGCTGGCGAGCTCCGTATGATACGGTTTGGTGATCGTATTATGCGAAATGCTGATTTTGCGCATGACTGTTTTGTGTATAAAACATCGCTAGTTTGAATTGAACGGCCCGCTATCTGTGGGCCGTTTTTGAACATTTGTTAGGGGAATTGGAATGAGTGAAGTCGCACGCGAATCCATGGAATATGATGTGGTTATTGTTGGCGCTGGACCTGCGGGACTGTCGGCTGCAATTCGCCTGAAACAAATTGGTGGCGAGGATATTTCAGTTGTTGTGCTGGAAAAAGGCTCAGAAGTTGGCGCTCATATTCTTTCGGGTGCGATCCTTGATGTTACTGGCATCGATAAGTTGATCCCTGATTGGAAAGAGAAGGCCGCGCCAATTAAAACGGAAGTGACAAGTGATCATTTCAATGTTTTTTCAAAGTCTGGCGGCTTTACAATTCCACATATTCTGATGCCGCCACTATTGTCCAACAAGGGCTGCTATATCGTCTCCATGGGCAATGTTTGTCGATGGTTGGCGGAGCAGGCAGAAGCGATTGGCGTCGAGATTTTCCCGGGTTTTGCGGCTTCTGAATTGGTCTATGGTGAGCAAGGTGAGTTGGTTGGTGTTGTCGCTGGTGAGTTTGGCTTGAACCCAGACAGCACCCAAAGCGTGGGCTACGAACCGGGCATGGAACTGCGCGGCAAATATGTGTTGTTGAGTGAAGGTGCTCGCGGGTCACTGGCCAAGCAAGTCATCGCTAATTTCGAGCTCGATAAGAATGCAGATCATCCCAAATTTGGTTTGGGAATGAAAGAAATCTGGGAAATTGATCCATCCAAGCACAAGCTTGGGCATGTCGAGCATTCACTTGGATGGCCGCTGGGTAGCGAAGCGGGTGGCGGTTCGTTCATCTATCACCTTGAAGACAATCAAGTTTATGTCGGCTTCACGGTGCATTTGGATTACAAAAATCCATATGTGTTCCCGTATATGGCATTCCAACAATTCAAACATCACCCACAAGTCGCTAAGCTATTGGAAGGCGGTCGACGTACCGCCTATGGTGCGCGGGTGATCGCGAGTGGTGGCATTCAGTCTCTTCCTAAGTTGGTTTTCCCGGGTGGAGCGCTTTTGGGTTGCGCCGCTGGCACGTTGAACTTTGCGCGCCTAAAGGGCAATCACAATGCGATGTTGGGTGGAATTGCGGCTGCGGAAGCGGCAGCTGAAGCGTTGAAGGCTGGACGCCATGGCGACAAGTTGAGCAATTACGAAACCGAAATTCGCACTGGTGCAATTGCCAAAGAGCTAAACAAAGTCCGTAACGTTAAGCCGATGAGCTCCAAACTTGGGGCAGTGTGGGGGACGATACTTGCTGGCGCAGATATGTGGTTTGCGTCGCTGTTTGGTACACCATTGTTCGGTACGTGGGGACATTCGAAGTCGGACGCGATGGCGACGGAGCCTGCTGCTGGCCATCAAAAGATCGATTATCCGAAACCGGATGGAAAACTTTCATTTGATCGAACGACCAATGTCTCATTCAGTTTCACAAATCATGCCGAAGAGCAGCCATGCCATTTGAAGCTAGCTGATCCGAACCTGCCGATCAGCAAAAACCTGCCTGAATTTGATGAGCCTGCGCAGCGATATTGCCCGGCGGGTGTTTATGAAGTGGTGGAGCAATCAGATGGATCTGAGCCTAAGTTTGTGATCAACGCGCAGAACTGCGTGCATTGCAAAACGTGCGACATCAAAGACCCAGCTCGCAATATCACATGGGTAACGCCGCAGGGCGGCGAGGGGCCGAACTACCCAAACATGTAGGGTTGAGCGTCAATATTGAATTCACAAAATGGGCGCGTTAGAACGGAGCCTGTTTTGATTTGTCTGGAGAGTGATTATGCATACTGGAAGCTGTTTGTGCGGTGCCATCGAATTTGAAGTTTCAGGTGAATTGAACGCGCCTGATGGTTGTCATTGTGATGCTTGCCGTAAATCAACGGGGCATTTTCTTGTTTCAACAGATGTTAAAAAAGATGACCTGAAAATCAGCGGCGAAGAAAATATCAGCTGGTTTCAATCGTCGGAGAAAGTTCGACGCGGATTTTGCCTAATGTGCGGTTCAACCTTGTTCTTTGATGCGATATTTAAGGACTGGACTGGTGTTGCCATGGGGGCCTTTGACAAGCCAACTAATACGAAGATGGACAAACATATTTTTACGGCTGAAAAAGGCGACTATTACGACATCGCCGACGGTTTGCCGCAAAACGAGCATTGATTGGTCGATTGGCAAATTGGCCACAGCGCTAAGTCGAATTTGACCACTCAGTAAGAACTACTTGCCAATTGGACGAAGTGGTGCGATCCATATTTATGAATCGCGACTCCTTCGCGCCGGTAATCGTATATAAGCGGTTGTCCTTTTTGATGTTTGCTCGATGAAAACGAGCGCATGTCTGGACAATGAATAGTCTCTTGCCGGAGGTTTTTATGAGGTGAGATAATGTCTGACGCAAAAAACGTTCAGGCCACGCAGACCAATTGGCAGCGTGAGACGAAGACGACTTTAACGCTGGCATGGCCGCTAATCGCTGCACAGTTGGCGCAAATTGGCCTTGGCACAACAGACGTTATCATGATGGGGTGGCTCGGCCCCGAGTATCTGGCTGCAGGCACCGTCTCTTCATCTTTGATGTTCTTGTTTCTGATTTTTGGGATTGGCATTGTTACCGCCGTTTCACCCATGATGGCGCAGGCGATAGGTCGAGAAGACTTCATATCTGTGCGACGCACGGTGCGGCAGGGTTTTTGGGTTTCGCTGTTGTTCGCGACGATTCTTGTGCCGTTCATTTTACAGATCGAGTGGATATTCCAAGTGTTGGGGCAAGACCCTAAACTTGGCGCTTTGGCTGCGACTTATATTCAGTTTGCGGCGTTTCAATTCTATCCGTTTTTGCTGTTCACGGTTCTGCGCGGTTTTTTGTCCGCTCATGAAGATACCAAGATTGTTCTGATCGCGACCATCATTGGTATTTTTGTCAATGGCATAGGCAACTATGCGCTGATGTTTGGTAACTTTGGTTTCCCACGGCTTGAACTTGCTGGGGCCGGTATTTCCACCATTATTGTTCACTCGGTAACGTTTTTGTTTGGTCTTGGTTATGTGCTGGTGCGTCAAAAGTACCGGCACTACGAGTTGCTCATTCGGTTTTGGCGTCCTGATTGGCCACGCTTTATTGAAATTATCAAAGTCGGAACACCAATCGGTCTCATGCTGACCGCCGAAGTGGGCATGTTTAGCGTGGCCACTGTGATGATGGGCTGGTTGGGCACTCAGGAATTAGCCGCCCATGCTGTGGCTCTGCAATTGGCCTCGATCTCCTTCATGGTGCCACTTGGTCTATCGCAAGCCACAACCATTCGGGTTGGGTTGCAATATGGTCGAGGATCGTACGATGGCGTTGGTATTTCCGGCTGGACTTCGATCGCTCTGGGTACAGGATTTATGGCGATCACGTGTATGCTTTTTGTGCTGTTCCCTGATGCATTTGTCTCGCTGTTCCTTGATGCCGCAAAACCGGAAAACGTTGCTGTATTTGGGTTGGCTGCGTCATATCTAGCAGTGGCTGGATTGTTTCAACTTGTTGATGGTGCGCAAGCCATGGCAGCCGCTTCTTTGCGCGGACTGAGCGACACGAAGGTGCCGATGTATGCTGCAATATTTGGTTACTGGATTATGGGTATGCCAATCGCCTATTTGCTTGGCTTCGTGTTGGATATGCGCGGGGTCGGCATCTGGCTTGGGTTAGCAGGTGGGCTGACAATTGTTGCCGTCATTTTGAACATCCGTTTTTATTGGCGAGAGCGTCTGGGGTTGTTAAAACCACAAAAGGTTTCTCACTAAGCGTAGTGGTTTTTGGTTGCACGGTGATAATATATCAATTAATCATGATGTATGGATTCATTGAATGCAATTGGTGCTTTTTCCGCTCTTAGTCAGCAAACGCGGTTGGACGTTTTTCGTCGGCTCGTAAATGCTGGCGAAGAAGGCATGTTGGCCGGTGAGCTTGGTGACGCACTTGGCGTGCGCCAAAACACCATGTCCGCCAACCTTTCTGTTCTTCTTAATGCAGGCTTAGTCTGCAACCAGCGGCAAGGTCGCATGATACGCTACTTTGCGGATTTCGAGGTCGTGCGTGGTCTTTTGGGCTTCCTCATGCAGGATTGCTGCGGCGGTCAACCAGAGCTCTGTCAAACCGTGTTGGATGAAATCACCTGCCTAAATAAACCAGATAATTCTTCAAGGGACTAACATGAGTATCGTTATTCACCACAATCCTGATTGTGGCACCTCGCGCAATGTATTGGACATCATTCATGCATTTGCATATGAACCAACTGTCATCGAGTATTTGCAAACCGGATGGACACGCCAACAATTGTTGGGGCTGTTTGCAGCTGCAAACTTGTCGCCAAAAGATGCTTTGCGAACTTCAAAATCGCCTGCTGTCGAACTGGGGCTGACGCGGGACGATGTTACTGACGATGAGCTGTTGACCGCGATGGTTGAACATCCGGTTCTCGTCAACCGGCCAATTGTGTGTACCGCCAAAGGTGTGGCGCTTTGCCGACCTTCAGAGCGGGTTTTTGATCTGCTGGATGTGCCGTCGGGTAAATCATACACCAAAGAAGATGGTGAGGTCATTGTCGCGCCATGAGTGATTTTTTAGCTGATCCAATGTTCAACCTCACCAAAGATGCACTGCATCCAATCGATAAGGACGCATTGGGATTAGCTGGTGAGCCTGATCATGCACCGCGCATATTGATGCTTTATGGTTCTTTGCGGGAAAGATCATACTCCAAACTGATGACGTTAGAGGCGGCTAGGGTTTTGACAGCTCTAGGAGCAACGGTTCGCGTTTTTGACCCAACCGATTTGCCTTTAGTTGATGATGAAAATGCGACCCATCCCAAGGTGGAGGAGTTGCGTGACCTTTCGATTTGGTCAGAGGCACAGGTGTGGTGCTCGCCAGAACGACATGGTGCGATGACTGGGGTTATGAAAACCCAAATCGACTGGTTGCCACTTGCCCCGATTGGCGGTGTTCGACCAACTCAAGGCCGCACCCTAGCGCTCATGCAAGTGTGTGGAGGCTCGCAGAGTTTTAATACGCTCAATCAAATGCGCGTGCTTGGACGTTGGATGCGCATGATCACCATCCCCAATCAATCTTCCGTCCCCAAAGCATTTACAGAATTTGATGAAGACGGGCGCATGAAGCCATCCCCGTTTTACAACCGGATGGTTGATGTCATGGAAGAGCTGATGAAATTTACCGTTTTGACGCGGGGCCGTTCAGCATATTTGGTTGACCGATATTCTGAGCGTGTTGAGAGCGTTGAGGAATTATCAAAGCGTGTGAATATCCGGTCGATATAGAGAGGCTTGGATCAGCGCTAATTAGAGAATACTGCAACTGAAACACCACGTAATCATTTAAGGCGTTTCAATTGTCTGGTTTCCAATCCGGCTGGGTGGCAAACGACATGACGTCCGGTCCGAGTTGGTCCCAGTGTTTCTTATCGCGTTCAAATATGACGACCTGAACATCCAGTTCAGTGGCGTCGTCCATTGAGCCTAGTGAAAGCGTCAGATGGTCAGGTGTGCGTGAGTTTGTTCCGAATATTGGACTGCCACATTTTCCGCAAAAGGATTTCGTGACCGCTGATTCTTTGTCAGACTGATATCTGAATTCATTCAGTTTGCCATTCATTGTGACAGCCGCGATAGGGAACATAGCACCAATGGTGTGGCCAGTACCGCTTAGCCTGCGGCACTCATCGCAGTGGCATTGCGCAACAACGACTGGCTGCCCATCAACTTGGTAAGTAACCGCGCCGCAAAGGCATTTTCCAGAGTATTTGTTTTTCATTTTCTGGATCATACTGGTGGTCGGACGAAACACAACTAATAATCACGTAACTTTTGGCACTGCTGGAACTGCAGTTCTTCGCACAACAAAGCGCACCTAACCTTAAAGGGTCGTCATACTAATTGTTCTCCGTTGAAGCGGTTGAATTTGTCTTTGACGAAAGATTTACATCAACATGCTTGACCTTCGCGCCGCATTGAGGGAACGATTGGGTATGGAAAAGATTATCGAGGAGGCTCTTTCCGGTCATGTTGGAGAAACAGGTGGTCTAATCACCGGCTTACGTCATGTACAGGAAAGATGCGGGTTCGTGCCCAGCGACACCGTTAGGATCGCGGCAGAACTATTTAACATTAGCCAGGCAGAGGTGCGTGGCGTAATTAGTTTTTACGCTGACTTTCGCGACAAAAAGCCAGGTGAAAATCATGTCCGTCTTTGCGTTGCGGAGGCGTGCCAATCTGTTGGTGCGCGCGCGATAAAAGCAGACTTGGAACAACGGTTTGCCACAAAAATGGGCACCACAGATGAAAGTGGTTTTATCACGATAGAACCCGTTTATTGTTTGGGACTTTGTTCCTGCGCACCTGCGGCGGAGGTGAACGGCAAACTGATTGCTCGCGTCGATGGGCAACGGATTGCTGACGAGGTTGCTTCATGAGCAAACAAAAAGTGTTTGTGCCGCTTGATAGCGCAGCTGTGGCGTTGGGAGCGGACGAAGTTGCCGATGCAATTTCTAAGGAAGCTGAAACGCGTGGAATTGAGATTGAAATCGTGCGTAACGGGTCTCGCGGCATGCATTGGCTTGAACCATTAGTTGAAGTTGAAATTGACGGCAAACGCGTGGGCTATGGCCCGATTTCGAAAAGTGACGTTGCATCCTTGTTTGACGCAACTTTTTTGAACGGTGGCGCGCATGATAAAAATATCGGCGTGGTGGATGAGCATTCCTTTATGCGTGATCAGCAACGTCTGACGTTTGCTCGGTGTGGGCTGACCGATCCATTGTCATTCGCGGATTATGAAGCAAATGGTGGCGTTGTAGGCGCACGAAAAGCAGCTGCCGCATCACAAGCTGACATTGTTAGTGAAGTGAAGTCTTCCGGACTTCGCGGCCGAGGTGGCGCTGGGTTCCCGGCTGGTATCAAATGGGACACTGTTCAACGTGCGCAAGCCGATCAAAAATACATCGTTTGCAATGCTGACGAGGGTGACAGCGGAACGTTTGCTGATCGCATTATCATGGAAGGCGATCCGTTCCTTTTGATTGAGGGCATGGTTATTGCTGGGTTGGGTGTCGGCGCGACCAAGGGCTTTATCTATTTGCGCTCGGAATATCCAATTGCCGCACGAGTTTTGAATGAAGCGATAGAGATCGCCAAAGCCAATAATTTGCTTGGCGATGATGTATTGGGTTCAGGCAAAGCTTTCGATCTGACTGTGTTCATCGGGGCAGGTGCTTATATTTGCGGCGAAGAAACATCCCTTTTGGAAAGCTTAGAAGGCAAGCGCGGCGTCGTGCGCGCAAAACCGCCTATCCCAGCACTTGAAGGTTTGTTTGGTAAGCCAACACTTGTACACAATGTCTTGTCACTTTGTGCCGCGCCTTGGATATTGGCGAATGGTGGCGATGCTTATGCCAGCTACGGTCAAGGACGGTCTAAGGGAACTCTAGCGTTTCAACTAGCTGGCAACATTAAGCAGGGCGGTTTGTTTGAAACCGCGTTCGGTGTTAAATTAAGTGATCTCGTTGAAAAATATGGTGGTGGGACTCGTTCTGGCCGACCATTTAAGGCCGTTCAAATTGGTGGACCATTGGGCGCATATTTGCCCGAGCACATGCTCGAATTGCCAATGGATTATGAAGTAATGGCAGAAAATGGTGCAGGTGTTGGCCACGGCGGGATTGTTGTATTTGACGATAGTGCCGACTTGATGGCGCAAGCGCGTTATGCATTTGAGTTTTGTGCTGAAGAGAGTTGCGGCAAATGCACCCCATGTCGGGTGGGCGCTGTACGGGGCGAAGAGGTGATCGATAAGCTCGCTTCTGACACTGACTATGACGCAAACATGGTGCTACTAGAAGACCTTTGCGAATTGATGGTCGATGGCTCCCTTTGTGCAATGGGCGGTATGACCCCAATTCCTGTGATGAGTGCAGTTAAGCATTTCCCTGATGATTTTGCGCCGCGGGTTTCTCGCGAAGCGGCAGAATAGGAGATAGACGATGGCTATCTTAAAAGAAAAAGATTTTGGAACACCCAAATCCAAATCAGTGCAAAAAGTTGAGGTGCAAATCGACGGCTTCAAAGTTGAAGTTGAAGAGGGCACCAGCGTTATGCGCGCTGCTTCCGAAATTGGCATCGATATTCCCAAACTTTGCGCGACGGACAGTTTAGATCCTTTCGGTTCTTGTCGACTTTGTTTGGTTGAAGTCGAGGGCCGCAAAGGAACACCAGCAAGCTGTACGACGCCGGTAACTACGGGCATGAAGATTTCGACGCAAACGCCGCGGCTCGAAAAGCTTCGGCGAGGGGTGATGGAATTGTATATTTCGGATCACCCGTTGGACTGCCTAACCTGCGCTGCCAATGGAGATTGCGAATTGCAGGATATGGCCGGTTCTGTCGGCTTGCGCGATGTGCGTTACGGCTATGACGGCGCGAACCATTTTGATACGCCTAAAGACCAAAGCAATCCATATTTCACGTTTGATCCTGAGAAATGCATTGTTTGCTCACGCTGCGTTCGCGCATGTGACGAGGTGCAGGGCACCTTGGCGCTGACCATTGATGGTCGCGGGTTTGGCAGTAAAGTTGCTGTTGGGGGGCAGGATTTCTTTTCCTCTGAGTGTGTTTCTTGTGGTGCATGCGTACAAGCCTGCCCAACTGCCACATTGCAGGAAAACTCTGTCATTGAGCATGGCACACCTGACCGATCTGTTTTGACCACTTGCGCATATTGCGGCGTTGGCTGCTCGTTCAAAGCGGAAATGAAGGGTGACCAGCTCATTCGCATGGTGCCTTATAAAGACGGTAAAGCGAACCACGGTCACTCATGTGTAAAAGGTCGATTTGCGTGGGGATATGCAACCCACAATGATCGGATCACGAAGCCGATGATCCGTGAGAAAATCACGGACCCTTGGCGCGAAGTTTCTTGGGATGAAGCCTTTGCTTTTTCTGCTGAGAAGCTGAAAAAGGCACAAGCGGATCACGGTCCCAAAGCCATTGGTGGCATCACATCTTCGCGTTGCACTTCAGAAGAAGTTTGGGTTGTTCAAAAAACCATTCGGGCTGCCTTTGGTAACAATAATGTAGATACATGCGCACGTGTTTGCCATTCACCAACTGGTTATGGTTTGAACCAGACGTTTGGAACGTCGGCCGGTACGCAGGACTTTGATAGTGTTGAAGAAGCTGATGTGATGATTGTCATTGGCGCCAATCCAACCGATGCGCATCCGGTATTTGCTTCGCAAATGAAACGTCGTCTTCGTGAAGGCGCTAAGCTAATTGTTGTTGATCCGCGCAAAATTGATTTGGTGAAGTCGGCCCACATTGAGGCGGAGCATCACCTGCCACTTAAACCGGGCACGAACGTTGCTGTTGTGAATGCAATTGCCCATGTTATCGCCAAAGAAGGCTTGATTGATCAGAAGTTTGTTGAAGAACGTTGCGACATGCAAAGCTTCAATGAATGGCGCAATTTCATCCTTGATAACATCAACGCGCCTGAAACCATAGCGGAAGAGAGCGGCGTGGATGCTGAAGAAATTCGTGCGGCAGCGCGCCTTTATGCAACCGGTGGCAATGCAGCGATTTACTACGGATTGGGTGTAACAGAGCACAGTCAAGGGTCCACTATGGTTATGGGCATGGCAAACCTTGCCATGGCAACGGGCAATATTGGACGACGCGGCGTGGGTGTGAACCCGCTGCGTGGACAAAACAATGTGCAGGGCTCTTGCGACATGGGTTCATTCCCGCATGAGCTTCCCGGTTACCGTTCTGTTGGCGATGACGAGGTGCGCGGCACCTTTGAAACCGCGTGGCAACGTAAACTGGATGGCGTTCCCGGATACCGTATCCCCAACATGTTTGATGAAGCCATTTCAGGGAATTACAAGGGCATGTATGTGCAAGGTGAAGATATTGCACAGTCGGACCCAAATACGCTTCACGTGGAGGCTGCTCTGAAAGCGCTGGATATCTTGATTGTTCAAGATCTCTTCCTTAATGAAACAGCGCGCTTTGCTCATGTGTTTTTGCCCGGAACATCGTTCCTTGAAAAGGACGGCACATTCATCAACGCTGAGCGACGGATTAACCGTGTGCGGCCGGTGATGAAATCTGCGACGGGTTTGGAAGAATGGGAAGTCACCCAGCGTTTGGCCAACGCCATGGGCTACACTGAAATGAACTACACTGACTCATCACAAATCATGGATGAGATTGCGGCGCTAACTCCAACATTTGCCGGTGTCAGCTTTAAGCGCTTGGATGAAAAAGGCTCCGTTCAATGGCCGTGTAATGATGACGCGCCGGACGGCACACCTATTATGCACGAGGATGGGTTTGTGCGCGGTAAGGGTGCATTTATCGTCACGGAATATGTGCCGACAACCGAAAAAACAAATCGTAAATTCCCACTTATTCTCACGACTGGTCGGATACTGAGCCAATATAATGTGGGTGCTCAAACGCGCAGGACGGACAATGTTGATTGGTGGGAAGAAGATGTGTTGGAAATCCATCCGTCTGATGCAGAAGCCAAGGGCATTCTAGACGGGCATTGGGTGTCAATTCGTTCCCGCAAGGGTGAAACGACGCTGCGAGCACTGATTTCAGAGCGGATGGCGCCAGGCGTTGTATATACAACATTCCACCACCCAGAGAGCGGGGCAAATGTGATCACCACTGAGAATTCGGATTGGGCGACCAATTGTCCCGAATATAAGGTGACTGCGGTTGAAGTGACCCCAGCCAACCACAAGTCTGAATGGCAAGAGCACTACGCGCTTGAAACGCCGCGCATGCGGAAGATTGTTGAAAAAGCGCCGGTAGAGCCTGCTGAGTGAGTAAAGATCGACCTTACAGCACAAGCACTTCCCGTCAGCTGAGTGTCTCAGTTGGCGGGAAGAACACTGATTGGCATATTGCAGAAGAATGTCCTGTTGCCTTGGTTTTCAACCAACGCAATTATGCAGTGATGTTGGCGACGCCCAGTGATCTGGAGGATTTCGCGGTCGGGTTTTCGATATCAGAACATATTGTAAATGGGCTGGGCGAAATTAGATCCATTCAAACCGAAGATGTTGGTGTTGGGCATGACATCAAGATCGAGATCGACCAAGAACGTTTGGATCGCCTCGATATTCGGCAAAAACGTCGCAACATGGTGGGGTCTGCGAGTTGCGGGCTGTGTGGCATGGAAAATGCCGATAGTTTGTTGGCACCGCTTCCCAAAGTTGGACATCACAAAAGCCCAATTGCTGAAAACGCAATCGAGAAAGCTATTCAGGCTTTGCCTGACCATCAGAAATTGAATGCGCAGACGTTTTCGGTCCATGGGGCGGCTTGGGCATCTCTTGATGGTAATATTAGTCTGGTTCGTGAAGACATTGGGCGACACAATGCGGTCGACAAGTTGCTGGGTGCGCGCGCCCGTTTGGGCGATCATGAAGATGGTTTTTTGCTTGTCAGTAGCCGATGTTCGTACGAAATTATCGAGAAGGCAGCTCGGCATGGCGTTCAAGCGGTTGTTTCGATTTCTGCGCCAACTGGATTTGCTTTGGATAAGGCGATGGAGGCGAATATTTCGCTTTATTGCTGGTCTACCCAAGGTGTGGTTCGCTTGTTTGATCTTTGATACTGGCGTCACGATTTGAATTTTCAGAGAGGTGTAAAAATTCTTTTTGTCAGACAAAGTTGTGTGTCCGGTCCGATTTGAGTAAAATCGGCTTTCGGTTACGTGTTTTATTAATTACAACAATGAGATAGGAATGTACCGGAGAGCAGGGGCGAATGGCGGGTTCAAATGTCGAGACAGTTGTTGAGATTATTACCGAATCCGTTCGCAGCGGTCGCCTTGTGCCGGGGACACGGTTGGTTGAGGCTGATTACACAAAGGAATTCGGTTTTAGCCGCAGCACGGTGCGTGAAGCGTTTCAGCGCCTTATTTCGTCTGGGCTGCTGACCTTTGAGCGCCATCGCGGTGTTGCTGTTACCAAACTTACGCGCAAACAAGCTGCAGATGTCTATTGTGTTCGAGCTAATCTTGAGGGTTTGGCTGCACGTCTTGGGACTAAAAATGCACAAGGAATGCCGCAGCGTTTTTTGCGTTTGCAGGAAGAGCTTGATGGATCTGTTTTCAATTCAGATTTAAGTTTGTTTTCAAACTTAAACACTCAATTTCATAGTCTGATTGCTGAATCTGCCGATAATATCTACTTGCTACAGGCGATAAAACGGTTTGAAACCTCAATCTTTTGGCTGCAGTTCAGAGTGTTGGTGGGGCAAAACGCGGTCTTCACAACAAATGATGATCATCAGGTTATTGTTCGCGCGATGGTGAATGGCGATGCACAAGCTGCAGAGTTGGCAATGATTCAACATATTCATAAAGCCGGCGACTTAGTGCAGGCATTGGACGATGACTATTTTCGTGCTGATGAGTAGCCAACGAGCGGGTTGAACACACTTACATTTTTAGTTTTTTGTGATGTGAAGACTGAATTGGTCTTGCAATTTGGCATTTCCTTGAATATTGTCTGACAATCTAATCAGACAATATTGGGGAATATGGTGATTGATCATCAATTTGACGAAGATTTCCAACCTGTTTTGCTTCCGGACTACAAAGAAAAGTCACTAGAAGATATGCGAGCGGCTGCCGATGCTTTTTATGACCGCGTTAAGCAGCGCCATACTGTTCGTGAATTTTCGGATCGACCAGTTCCTCGTGACATAATTGAAAAATGCTTGTTGGCGGCAGGAACTGCGCCAAATGGTGCAAATCATCAGCCTTGGCATTTTAGTGCGATTTCAAATCCAGAAATGAAATCAAAAATTCGTGTCGCAGCGGAAGAAGAAGAACTTAGCTTTTACGAAGGACGCGCCGGTGAAGAATGGCTGCGCGCCCTAAAGCCAATTGGTACTGATCCCGAAAAACCGTTTTTGGAAACGGCACCTTGGTTGATCAGTATTTTTGGGCAACGCCGGTCAATTGGCGCCGACGGCCAAAAATACAAGAACTATTATGTGCCAGAGTCAGTTTCGATTGCTACAGGGTTCTTGTTGTTGGCTTTACACGAAGCTGGGCTGGTCTCGCTAACCCACACGCCGAATCCCATGAGCTTTTTGACAAAGCTTTGCGATCGGCCGTCAACTGACAAACCATATATTTTGCTTGTTGTTGGGTATCCGGCGGCTGACGCGAGAATTCCCAAACATGCGATGCAGAAAAAGCCTCTCCAGGAGATTTCAACATTCTTTGAGTAATCGCAAAATTGCTTTAGGCGTTGAAATTGAAGTGAAAAAGGTCAGCTCTGGACGGCTGGCCTTTTTTGCGTTTCATCATTGTCGTTAGGCCAGGCACCAAAATTACATATTTGCAAATTTATGGACCAAGAAATCGATGAAAACGCGCGTCTTTAGGGCTAGGCGACGCCGATGTGGGTAAAGAACGTAAAGCGGTGTTGTTTCCTCAGCAAGGCCTGGAAGAAGAACTTTAAGTTTTCCCTCTTTTACTGAATCTTTGACGATGAAGTTGGGCAGGTAAGCCATTCCAACGCCTGCTTCCGTCATCCGCAAAATTGCTTCGCCGTTGTTGGAACGTGCGCGCTCAAATTCTGAATTTGTTCGAATCGATTGCCAAACTGGTGTAGCGGTACGCAAGGTATAACCGATCGACGGCCAATGTTTGAGGCCATCAACGGTTGATGGTTCACCGCCCATTTTTTCGATGAGATTTGGTGCAGCAACAATAATATGTTTTGTCTCGGCAAATTTACGAACAATTAGGGAGTCAGAACCAGTTGCCCCGATCCTGATGGCGAGATCCATGCCTTGTTCAACAATATCGACAAATCTATCACTGAGTTGAATATCCACCTGAACCTTGGGGTGCTTTTCCATGAATTCAGGTAGTAGTGGGGTGATCCGCTGTGTTCCAAATGTCATTGGAGAACTAATGCGCAGGAGGCCCTGAGGTTCAAGACCCTTTTCGGCAAAGCGACTTTCAATCTCAGCATTCTGCTCCAAAATGGCGCGACAATGCTCTAAATATTCTGCTCCAACTTCCGTCAGAGATACTTTACGAGTTGTTCGATTGAGCAACCGGACATCGAGGCGTTCTTCTAAAAGACTTAGTGTTCGAGACACAATTGCCTTCGAGCATCCAAGCTTATCAGCTGCTGCTGTTATTCCGCTATTTTCAGCAACTGCCACGAATGTTTGCATTGCATTGAGCATGTCCATTTTATCACCCTTTCAAACAAACCTCCGCTTTTTAATATATTAACATCAAATTTATGAACGGTCGTCAATTGCGTAAAATGACCGACCGGATTTGCACTGAATTTTTTTATTATATTTAATAATAGGTTATGCGAAATTGTCTTCATTGTTGTTAACTAGAATAAGGTCTGTACCATCGCGTATACGTAAAATCCACTAGTTTCATTAACCAGCGGGTAAATTGCTTTCATATCCATGAATTTGAAACGTCAAAGCCGACACGCTTTTTTTTAACGTGCCGGCTTTCAAGATGGATCAGTTTTTGTTTTTTAGTTTAAGAAAGTGTCTGCATTCACATAGTCATAACCCAGATCGATAGCTACTGGTTCGCATGTGACTTTACCTTCACACACGTTCAGACCGTTTTTCAGATGTGAGTCGTCTTTCAGGGCCTTTTTCCAACCCTTGTTTGCGATTTGTACGGCGTGATGCAGCGTTGAGTTGTTTAATGCATATGTTGATGTACGAGCCACGGCTCCAGGCATATTTGCCACACAGTAATGAACGACATCATCAACAACATATGTTGGCTCTGCATGGGTTGTGGCTTTTGATGTTTCAAAGCAACCGCCTTGGTCAATGGCCACGTCCACCAAAACAGCGCCAGCTTGCATGGTTTTTAACATCTCGCGGCTGACAAGTTTGGGTGCTGATGCACCTGGAACAAGGACAGCTCCGATTACGAGATCTGCGGTCGCTACGAGCTCTTCCAACGCTGCTTTTGTGGAGTAAATCACTTTAGCACTGGCTTCAAAGTGGTTGGACAAACGCTCCAGCTGTGAAGGGTTTCGATCGAGTATCGTTACGTCGGCATGCATGCCAACGGCCATCTGTGCTGCGTTAAAACCAACAACGCCGCCGCCAACAACAATCACCTTTGCAGGAGCAACGCCGGGTACGCCGCCCATCAAGACACCGCGCCCGCCGTGTGCCTTTTCCAGTGCTGCTGCGCCAGCTTGAATGGACATACGCCCAGCAACTTGGCTCATGGGCTTCAGAAGCGGAAGTCCGCCTTGATTGTCAGTTACGGTTTCATAGGCAATGCAAATCGCGCCGCTATCGACCAAATCCTTTGTTTGTTCTGGATCAGGAGCAAGGTGAAGATATGTATAAAGAATTTGACCTGGTTTGAGCATGGCCCGTTCTGCTGGTTGGGGCTCTTTTACTTTCACGATCATCTCTGCGGTGTCGAACACTTCTGCTGCTGTCGATAAGACTTTTGCGCCAGCCGCAGTATAAACTTCGTCAGCCGCGCCAATGCCGGCACCAGCTTGTGTTTGGACAAAAAGTTCGTGACCATGTGCCACAAGTTCGGCAACGCTCTCTGGCGTTAGGCCGACCCGATATTCATGATTTTTAATTTCCTTTGGAACACCAATGCGCATTTTAAAACCTCCTCCAGTGTTGATTTCATAAAAGTGTATTATGAAGTGGGGTGGAGAAATTTGCGGATATCATCTAAAACGGACTGATATTAGGAGATAATCCAAGAATTTGGGAGAATATCAGGATGATTGTGCTAGATCAGCTGGATCGTCGAATCTTACGCGCATTGCAAAAGGATTGCCGAATTCCGATGCATGAGCTCGGGGATGAAGTTGGTCTGTCCTCGTCAGCATGTCACCGCCGGGTAAAGCTGTTGGAGGAACGAGGGCTTATTTCTGGCTACCACGCCCATCTCAATTCAGACAAGTTGGGGTTTGGGATGAATTTTTATGTGGAAATTGTTCTAACCGATCAAAGCGAGGCAACGTTGAAGGAGTTTGAAGGAGCTGTACGTTCTGCCCCTGAGATTTTGGAATGTGCCTTGGTGGCCGGCGCCGCTGACTATTTGTTGCGGCTTGTTTGCGAGGACGCCGAGGATTTTGAGCGTGTCCACAGAACACGTTTGTCTCGACTGCCGCATGTAACCAAAATTCAATCCAATTTAGCGATCCGTGTCGTGAAGCCGCTAAGTGGCTTGCCCGTATAGCAATCAGTTCGATTAAGCCCTGATTGAGAAAAAATGGAGCATAGTGTGCCCCCACAAATGTAAAGGGTTCTTGTTTTCATCGCTCAACCATTGCCCAAGCAGCTCGTTTCGCTTAACAGGGTGCAAACCAATTTTACTTGTTTTCGGAGCTGCACATTTCATGGCACGGCAATTCATCTATCACATGCATGGCATGTCCAAGACCTATTCTGGTGGCAAGAAGGTTCTGGATAACATTCACCTAAGCTTTTACCCTGACGCCAAGATTGGTGTGCTGGGGCCTAACGGTTCTGGTAAATCAACGCTTCTCAAAATCATGGCAGGCCTAGACACTGAGTTTCAAGGTGAAGCTTGGGTCGCAGAAGGCGCTAAAGTTGGCTATTTGCCGCAAGAGCCACAACTTGACGCGAGCCTCGATGTCAAAGGCAACGTGATGCTTGGGGTGAAAGAAAAGCAGGACATCATCGAGCGTTATAACGAATTGATGATGAACTATTCTGAAGAGACCGCCGATGAAGGCGCTGCGCTTCAGGATCAGATCGACGCTGAAAATCTATGGGATTTGGACAGTAAAGTAGAAATGGCGATGGAAGCGCTTCGTTGCCCTCCGGGTGATGCTTCGGTTGAAAACCTTTCTGGTGGTGAAGCACGTCGTGTTGCGCTGTGCCAATTGCTGTTGGCTGCACCTGATCTTTTGTTGCTCGATGAGCCAACCAACCACTTGGATGCTGAAACAACATCATGGCTTGAAAAGCACCTGCGCGAATATACTGGTTCCGTGTTGATCATTACCCACGATCGTTATTTCTTGGACAATGTTACGGGATGGATTTTGGAACTCGACCGTGGTCGTGGCATTCCATACGAAGGCAACTATTCAGCCTATCTTGGCCAAAAAGCGAAACGCTTTGCACAAGAAGGTCGTGAGGATGCTGCCCGTGAACGTGTATTGAACCGCGAACAAGAGTGGATGGCCGCTTCGCCAAAAGCGCGTCAAACAAAGTCTAAAGCGCGTGTTAAAGCTTATGACGAGTTGGTGAAAGTCAACGAAGCGCGGACGCAGTCCAATAGCGCGCAAATCATTATTCCACCTGGCGAACGTCTTGGTGATCAGGTGATTGATGTTGAGGGTTTGAACAAAGGCTTTGGCGACCGATTGTTGATTGAGGATTTGAACTTCAAGCTACCCGCTGGTGGTATTGTTGGCATTATCGGCCCCAACGGCGCGGGTAAATCAACGCTTTTCAAAATGCTCACTGGTCAAGAACAACCTGACGGTGGTTCCATTACCATTGGGGACACGGTGAAACTCGGCTATGTTGATCAAAGCCGTGATGCGCTTGATGCCAACAAAACGGTCTGGGAAGAAATTTCTGAAGGCAATGATATCATCATGCTTGGCAAGCGTGAAATGAACAGCCGTGCCTACACGTCGACGTTTAACTTTAAGGGTGGCGATCAGCAGCAAAAAGTTGGATCCCTGTCTGGTGGGCAACGTAACCGCGTACATTTGGCAAAAATGTTGAAGTCGGGTTCGAACGTTCTACTGCTCGATGAACCAACCAACGATTTGGACACCGAAACACTTTCCGCGCTGGAAGAAGCGTTGGAAGAGTTTGCTGGTTGCGCTGTGGTGATTTCTCACGATCGGATGTTCTTGGATCGCTTGGCGACACATATGTTATCGTTTGAAGGCGACAGCCACGTTGAATGGTTTGAAGGCAATTTCGCTGAATATGAAGCCGACAAAATCCGCCGCTTAGGCGCGGATTCGGTTAACCCAAAACGGGTGACGTACAAGCCGTTGACGCGATAGGTTGGTTGCTGGATACATCAGCCTTTATGTCTGAACCGTTTTGGATAAGGCATTGGACTGGATGACGAATTGGATTGGGCAGGAGCAGCAATTGCTTCTGCCCAATTGCTTTTGCTGATCAGGCGTAACCAATTTATGTTTGTGCAACTGAATTAGTGTTGCTTTGTATACTGCCCAAATCCGACGACTCATATATTCTAATGCGACAGGTTAGGGGCAAACGCATGGCGAATTTTCAATTATCCGTAGATGGCGGTACGATTTTTGGCGTCAGCCAAGGTGAGGGATTGCCCGTTGTTTTTCTACATGCGGGCGTCACGGATTGCAGAATGTGGCAGCCGCAGCTCGACAATTTGGATGTCGATGTTCACGCCATCGCTTACGACAGACGTGGGTTTGGACAAACTGTTAGCGATGATGTTGAATTCAATGAAATTGACGATTTAGAAGCGGTGCTATCGCACTTCGGTGTTGGAGCTGCCATTTTTCTGGGTTGCTCACAGGGTGGCCGTTTGGCAATTGATTTTGCGTTGCGACATCCTGATCAGACAGCTGGGCTTGTCTTGATTTCGAGTTCTGTTTCTGGCGCACCTTCGCCTGATCTTCCACCTGAATATGATCCCATATTGACGGCACTTGATCACGCTGATCAAACGGACGATGTTGATCAAATCAATCTTATCGAAGCCCACGCTTGGCTTGACGGTCCTCTGCAACAAAGTGGTCGCGTGGACGGTGCTTTGCGGGAACTGTTTTTGCAAATGAATGAGCAAGCGCTTCGCCATGCCGATTTACCTCAAGAAGAAGACCGAGACGAGGCATGGGAATTGTTGGATCAAGTCAATGCGCCCACACTGCTTGTTTGTGGAGAGCATGATTTTGCCCATGTAATTGAGCGGCATTCCATTCTGGCCGACGAGCTTATTAATTCCGCTGACGTCATGATTGAAGGCTGTGCTCACCTGTTGAGCATGGAGCGGCCTGACCTTTTCAATCCATTCTTATCGCAGTTTTTGGGCTCCTATTAGTTGATCGATCAATCTTGGTGATCATCGCCATTGATTTGTTTTGTTGGTTTCGAGCTTGCTCGCGTGGTAGCTTTCTTCTCCTACCGCATAAAGAGACACTCGAATGACAGATGAGAATGCCGCGCGCGAGACAAAACTCGGCGGAATAAGTGCTGTTTCTGCCTATATTTTGTGGGGCATAGCACCGCTTTATTTCAAGCTGGTGGGTGATATCAGCGTTTATACAATTATTGCGCACCGGGTGATTTGGGCTGCGCTTTTTGTCGCTTTGTTTCTCATAATGGTCAATAGAATTAGGGAGATATTGCCGATCTTCCAATCGAAAAAGTCGATGGTTTGGCTTGTCTTTTCAACAATCACGATCACGGTGAATTGGGGGCTCTTTGTTTGGGCCGTCGACAATGATCAATTGCTGGCCGTCAGTTTTGGCTATTTCATCAATCCTTTGGTCAATGTGGCCATTGGGATGGTGCTTTTGGGTGAACGGCAAAACAAGCTGCAAGCCCTCGCGATTGGAATTGCGGTGATTGCCGTCGCTATTCAAGCCGTTGGCCTCGGGGGACTGCCCTGGATTTCGCTAACACTGGCATTCAGTTTCGGGTTTTACAGTTATTTTCGTAAAACAGTAGAAGTTGGTGCGGCGCCTGGTTTGTTGATTGAAACACTATTGTTGGTGCCATTTGCGGTGGTGCTTCTGATTTGGTTGGGGCCGACCAACCCTATTCCTGTTGGCGACAGCACACCTTCAATCTGGGTTTTGTTGATGTTGCTTGGGCCAGTAACTGCGATACCGCTCGTTCTTTTTTCTATCGGTGCTCGGCGTTTGCGCCTGACGACAATGGGTATCTTTCAATATATCGCGCCTTCAATTCATTTCATAATGGCTGTTTGGTTGCTTGGTGAGCCGCTTGGCCAATTGCGGTTATTGAGCTTTGTTTTGATTTGGGTATCGTTGGCAGTATTCACCTATGATTCTGTTTCCAGACAGGCAAAAATAAGAAAAGCGAAGCGAACATGACGAGCATTGGCGCACAAAAACTTATCGGAAAACTCGAGGGACTATTTATAGCCGACGGGGAAGGTTTTGTTTCGCGACCTGTTGATCAAATTGAGTTGGATTTCAACGGTATTATTGGCGACCATCATCATGGACTTACGCGTAAGTCGGGTGGTCGAGAGCCTTGGTACAAGCGCGGTACTGAGATGCGCAATGAGCGTCATATTTCAATTCTGTCGCAAGAAGAACTGGCAGAAATTGGTGATGCGTTAAACTTGGACGAATTAGATGTGGGGCGGATCGGTGCAAATTTTGTCACCAAGGACATTCCCAACCTGTCCCGCGTGCCGTCACGCACTTTGTTCTTTTTCCCCTCCGGTGCCGTGGTACGCATTGATGGCTATAATGCGCCTTGTAAGATCTCCGGTAAAAGCCTGCAGGACGCGCAAGAAGGCCGCGACGATATCGAGTTTGGATTTGTCAAAGCGGCAAAAACAACGCGCGGTATTGTCGGCTGGGTAGAACGTCCCGGCATCATCAATGTAGGTGATGAGATCAAGGTGCGCGTTTGGCCGCAGGAACTTTATGTTGTTTAGAGGGGAGTTCATTCTCTTCGACCAGGGTTTGTCGTCCAATGGTACTAACAATTTCCGCAATGTCCTGAAATACACTGGAAAGCGGCGAGGAACGTCGCCAGACCATTGAGATTACGCGTCCAGCTCCGGGTTGCTTTAGACTGATAAGGTTTAGTCGGTTGCCTTGCCCCTCACGACGTAAACTAATAGCCGGCAAAAGCGTCATGCCTAAGCCATTGGCAACCAGTTCTACTATTGTAGACAGGGACGTCGCAGCGAATGTCTTTTGCCCCAGGTCCGCGCCCAACCGACACGCATCAACCGTTTGATCACGCAGGCAATGACCTTCAGACAATAAAAGCATCTGTTCGCGTTCTACTTGAGACAAATCGACAGGTCCAACAATGTTGCTGGTTGGTGGTGTTGCCAGAACAAACGGATCGGCAAAAAGTTGGGTTTGCACCAATCGCTCGTCATTTACATCAGTCGCCAATATGCCGAAATCGCATTCTCCGCTTTTCACCGCGCCTATTAGATCGTCTGTGGTTCTTTCGCTTGCAAAAAACCGAAGCGGGTCCATTTGGGTCACAAGTGCAGGCAGCAATGTCGGCAGCAAATAGGGCGCGACGGTGGGGATGAGTCCCATCGTTATGGTCATCTGCATCTGATTGGGATTGCGGGCGAACTGTTCTTCCAACTCAGTTGTGAGGCCTGAAATTCGCTTGATATCTTTAAGAAAGAGTTTGCCACGCGGTGTGGGGAGTACAGTTTTTCCCGTACGTTCGAATATCGCCCAGCCTAGATGTTCCTCAAGCAATGTAATCTGCTGAGAAAGCGCGGGCTGGGTGACAAAACAATCGTTTGCGGCGCGGCCAAAGTGGCGTTGGTGTTCTACCGCAAGCGCATAGCGCATTTGTTTTAGGGTTATCATCATTAGATTTTCTAATTGATTTGGTAATATTAATCAATTTGATTGTTGATGTCAGGGAATTTAGGCTGTGCTCATAATTTAAGGAAGGGATTGAACATGACCAAAACGCCTACACTAACAACGACTGGTGGCGCACCAATTTCCGACAATCAAAACACACAGACTGCTGGGGAACGCGGCCCGGTTTTGATGCAGGACTATCAACTGATTGAAAAACTTGCCCATCAAAACCGTGAGCGTATTCCTGAGCGTGCGGTTCACGCTAAAGGTTGGGGTGCGTTTGGTACGTTGACGGTTACAGAAGATATTTCTAAATATACTCGTGCGGCAGCGCTGCAAAAGGGTGTGACGACTGATATGCTGGCGCGCTTTTCAACCGTAGCAGGTGAATTGGGTGCGGCAGATGCGGAACGTGATGTTCGTGGGTTTGCGCTCAAATTCTACACCCAAGAGGGAAACTGGGACTTGGTTGGCAACAACACACCTGTGTTCTTTGTTCGAGACCCGATGAAATTTCCAGACTTCATCCATACGCAAAAACGGCATCCGAGGACAAACTTGCGCTCAAGCACGGCGATGTGGGACTTTTGGTCCCTTTCACCCGAGAGCTTGCATCAAGTTACCATTTTGATGTCAGATCGCGGATTGCCCGTCGCGCCGATGTATATGAATGGTTATGGGTCACACACCTTTTCCATGTGGAATGCGGATGGCGAGCGTGTTTGGGTGAAGTTTCATTTCAAAACCCATCAAGGCCACAAACACTACACAAATGCGGAAGCAAGCAAGGTTGTGGGTGAGAGCCGCGAGACTTATCAAGAGGAGCTGTTTGGCACCATTGATCGGGGGGAGTTTCCGAAGTGGCGTGTTTGCATTCAAGTCATGAGTGAAGAACAGGCGAACGATACCTCGTTCAATCCATTTGATTTGACCAAAGTCTGGCCACATGGGGATTATCCGTTGATTGATGTTGGTGTGATGGAATTGAACCGCAACGCTGATAACTATTTTGCGCAGATCGAACAAGCAGCGTTTTCACCATCCAACGTTGTGCCAGGCATTGGATATTCGCCGGATAAAATGTTGCAAGCGCGGGTCTTCTCATATGCAGACGCGCATCGATATCGGTTGGGCACGCACTATGAAGCACTGCCCGTGAACCAGCCTGTAAGTCCAGTTCATCATTATCATAAAGATGGGCAAATGAATTTTATGGGGCAAAAAACCGGTAATGTGGATGCCTATTACGAGCCAAATAGTTTTGGCGGCGCGCATGAAGACCCGAGTGTTGCAGAGCCGCCACTGGCGGTCGAAGGGGTGGCAGATAGGCACAACCATCGGATTGGCAATGATGATTTCTCACAGCCGCGTGAACTGTTTGAATTGTTCGATGAAGGCGAAAAACAACGCCTTTACGCCAACGTAGCCGCAGCAATGGACGGCGTACCACAAGACATTGTTGATCGTCAGCTAGCTCTATTTGCTCAGGTTCATCCTGACTATGCTGCTGGTGTTAGGTCTGCGCTTTAGCTTTGGTCGGTTTAAAATTTGAGCTCGGCGCTTTGGTGCGCCGGGCTTCTTGGTTAATAGTTTACCCGTTTCATTGGTGCACTTAGAGGCAAATTTGAACTAAAAGTTTCAGTGCCCTCGCATACTTGTTGTCCATAGTCACTTTCAACATCAGGGATTTTGGAGGTGATATTGTGGAAAGTACTAGTGGTAAAGGGTCAGCGTTTTCGAACTTTCATGTTTTGAACAATCGTTCAGACAGTATCGAATGTGCTGCGCTTATGCGGAACATGGCGAAACTATTTCACCATGTTGTAGATCGCTGTGACGATGAGCAAATCGCGAAATATGATGAAGTATTATGTCAATTGGCTGAGGTCGTTGAAGCAGAAGCGCGTGCAGAGGTGGCAAAATTACTCGCACCCTTAAGCCGAGCGCCTGGTGCGGTGGTTATTAAGTTGGCACACGATGAAATTGAAGTTGCTGCGCCATTGCTTGAGTTCTCAAGTGTTCTTTCGGACGATGATTTGATTGAGATTGTTCAAGGACAATCTGATGAACATCGTTGGGCTATTGCTGGACGTAATCCCGTTACAGACCGAGTTGGTTCTGAAATCGTTGAATGCGCGGATAGCAGTGCGATATTGCGGTTGGTTGAAAACAAGAACGCGCAAATTGGCCAACAAACGGGTTCAGGATTGATCGCCCGTGCGGCAAATGACAAGTCAATTGCCGCAAGCCTTGGAAATCGCCGGGACGTAAATTGGAAAGAAATTCATTCACGTCTATCTGCTGCTGGCCAAAGCGCCTTAAAGCAGCTTTCAGACGCGAACATTGACGTTGATGAAGAAAAGATTGTCGACGCACAGTCTGTTGTTCTCAACCGGGTACGCAACGAAGTTGGCTTTAACGCAACCGAGTGGAAAATGGCTTGGGGACAAGTGAAGGCGCTTGCGGATCGTCGGCAGTTTAATTTGAAATCAGTTGAACGGTTTTGCCGGTTTGGCTATGGCCATCATGTCGCAAGTTCATTGGCAATCTTGCTGCGGATAAAACCTGAAGTCTTGATCAAGTGGCTCGCCACACAAGACACCAGCGCCGTAACCGTCGCTGTTCGCGCAATGAATTTTAAACCTGACCTGTTCAAGCAGATATTTTCATCACTGCCTTGGCGCGACAAAGTCTCGGTCGAAGACGCCGAAGAATCTGTCATCAAATATGATTTGCTTTCGCAAAAAGATGCACATGATATTTTTGAGATGTGGAGAGCCCATTCGTTCGCGAAAAAGGGCAGCCCAGAACGGCAACAGTCCGTAAACGTTGCTTAGTCTTTTCTCTATTTTTAAAAAAGTTAGCTGAACGGGCTACCCGTTCAGCTTTAACCATTCGGCAACTTGTGAAAGTGCGGTTTTATCGAGTGAGCAAATTCGCCACTGTCGATCAATACGTCTTTCGATCACACCTGCAGATTCTAGAACCCGCAAATGTCTGGATATTGCTGGAGCTGTGATTGCATATGGCTCGCTTAGTGCGCCAACCGACTGCTCTCCTTTAGATGAAAGTTGCTCTACAATTGAGATCCTAATTGGATCTGATAGTGCGTTAAGGATACCGCAAAGCCGGAGCTTTTTCGCATCTATTTCCTTAACAGTTGCGTGACCTTGTTTTGTCATCTTGTTTACGACTCTTATTTAATCTTTGATTTAATTGATGTTTTTGTTATTGAGGTCGTTTATTTTGGCAGTAGAATTGGTTTAACCTATTTCGTTGCCAAATTCTGTAATTGGGATATAAAGATACCTTTATATCTAATGTTTGCTTGGGGCAACTTGTGACGGCGCTTATAGAATTTGTGGAAATTTTGCGGGCAGCGGGGGAAATTACCCGGCTGCGCTTGCTTGCGCTGCTCTCGGAAAGCGAGCTGTCAGTAAAAGACCTTACAGAGATTTTGGACCAAAGTCAGCCCCGCGTTTCGCGTCATCTCAGGCTTTTGACCGAATCGGGCCTTGTTACTCGCCATGCCGAGGGGGCTTGGGCGTTTTTTCGGCTTTCCGACGAACCCGGTGCATCCATCTTGGTGGAGCACTTGCTTGAGCAATTGGACCGGACCGATACGGTGCTTCAAGCAGATGTGGGTCGGCTTGATGCTGTTCGACGTGATCACCGGGCGCGCGCGGCCACGTATTTTTCTAAAGTTGCTAAAGATTGGGACCGGGTGCGGTCTCTACATGCGCCCGAATCTGCTGTTGAACAGGCCATTTTGGATATGATGGATGGTCAGCGAGCCGAGCTCTTTATCGATTTGGGCACTGGTACCGGTCGGATGCTCGAGCTTTTGGATGGGCACTTCAAAAAAGGCGTCGGCATTGATTCAAGTCGCGAGATGATTTCTGTTGCACGTTCGAAGTTTGAAAATACGGGTCAACAGCACGTATTTGTGCGACTTGGCGATATCGGCCAATTGGAAGAATATCGTGCGAGTGCAGATTTTGTGATGTTGCACCAAGTTTTGCATCATTTCGATGATCCTGGACAAGCTTTGCAAAATGCGCGCTACACATTAAAGCCGGGCGGCAAAATTGCGGTGGTGGATTTCATGCCGCACGAGCTTGAATTTTTACGCGAAGAGCAAGCGCACCGACGTCTTGGACTGTCCCATGCGCAAATGGTTGCGTGGGCAGGCGCTGCGAATTTACGCGTATCGAGCCACAAAGAAATTCCGCACAACAAACCGGGTGGTGGTTTGACGGTGTGCATTTGGCATTTAACAGATCAATCCTGAAACGGACTGGAATAGAACTATGAGTGATACGCCAATTTCAAGCCAACCGAAGCGACTTTCGCGTCAATCGGGCTATGAGTTTGAAAAACTTCAATTGTCTTTTGAGTTTTTCCCACCAAAATCTGACAAAATGGAAGAACGGTTTTGGCAGGCGATGGATAAATTGGCGCCAATGAAGCCTCGGTTTGTTTCTGTGACTTATGGGGCAGGTGGCACCACCCGCGACCGAACAACACGCATTGTTTCTCGTATTGAAAAAGATACTGGAGTAAATGCGGCAGCTCATTTGACATGTGTTGGGGCGTCAAAGGAAGAAGTTGGCGATGTTATTCGAGGCTATCAAGAAGCCGGTATTTCAAGAATTGTTGCCTTGCGCGGCGATCCACCCGAAGGGGTTGGTATGCCATTTGAGGCCCATCCAGACGGCTATAAAAGCGCTGCAGAACTGGTTGCGGGTATTCGCGAAATCGGGAATTTTGATATTTCAGTGGCTTGCTATCCGGAAATGCACCCGCAAAGCCCACATTGGCAAGAAGATATAGCAAATCTGAAACGGAAAATCGATGCCGGTGCGAACCGTGCCATCACGCAAATGTTTTTTGATAATACCGACTATTTGAGGTTTGTTGACCGGGCACGAAATGCGGGTATTCACGCACCAATTGTTGCCGGTATTCAGCCCATTCATAACTTTACGCAGGTCGCAAGTTTTGCAAAACGCTGTGGCACAAGCGTACCGGATTGGTTGGCGGACAGGTTTGACGGCTTGGAAGATGATCCAGAAACCCACGCGCTGGTGGCTGCGGCAGTGGCCGCAGAGCAGGTTACTGAGCTGGTGGATCGTGGGGTCACTGAGTTCCATTTTTACACCATGAACCGGTCATCTCTGGTGTTTGCGCTAGCACGGTTGCTCGGACGGCGTCCGGCGTAAATCGTCGCAATTTTTGATTTCGCCCTAGAAAGGGCCGAAAATTGTTCTATATCTAGGCCAATCGAGCATGCCGCTCGGTTGGTGAGGGGCAACACATGTCAGTTTGGCAAATTATTTCGGAAAAGATCGGTTCCTTTTCAAATGGAACCGGAATTGCGGGATCGCTTGCCCAACTTTTTGACCCTGAAAATTGGTTGCTCGGCGGCAAAGATGCGGCATTTACCCTGTCTTTGGTTGCCTTGTCAGCGAAAATGGCTGCTGCAGACGGTGTTGTTACCGCCGATGAAATTCGAGCATTTAGGGAAAATGTGCAAATCCCAGCTGGTGCTGAGGTTCAAGTTGAGCGCATTTTTGATTTGGCCCAGCAAGATGTTGCAGGCTTTGAATCTTATGCCAAACGCATTGCGCGTCTTTTTCAAGATGATCACGGCGCGTTAGAACATGTGTTGGATGGTCTTTTTCATATTGCAGAGGCTGATGGGCTAATTCATGAAGACGAATTGCGCTATTTGCAGGTGGTCGGCGAAATCTTTGGCTTAAACGACGAAGAGTTTTCGCGCTTGGCGGCACGTCACGTTATGCTTTCTGATGTGGATCCCTATTTTTTACTCGGCGTTGACCCAGACGTTAGTGATCGTGAATTGAAAATCGCCTATCGGAAATTGGTCAGTGAACATCACCCGGATCGTTTGATCGCCAAGGGGGTGCCGAGCGAATTAGTGCAGGTCACAACGAAGAAATTGGCAGTGATTAACACCGCTTACGATTCAATATTGGATTCTCGTTCTTCATAGTTGTTAAGCGTTCGCTGCTTGACGTTTTAACTTTCACCCCATAAGTCATCCGCAGTCAGTTGGTTGGGCAGTCGCTGTTGCGCGAGCAATGGAGGAAAGTCCGGACTCTAAGGAAACACGGTGCCGGGTAACGCCCGGCGGGGGCGACCCCAGGGAAAGTGCCACAGAAAACAAACCGCCACGCTTTGGCGTGGTCAGGGTGAAAAGGTGCGGTAAGAGCGCACCGCAAGGTCGGTAACGAGCTTGGCAGGGTAAACCCCACCGAGAGCAAAACCAAATAGGGATGGCGTGGTCGCAAGACCGACCGGTTTTCAGGTTAGTCATCCGGGTAGGTTGCATGAGGTATTCTGGTAACAGATGCCCAAGATGAATGGCTGTCGCGCATAGTTTAACTATGCCCTACAAAATCCGGCTTACAGACCAACTGGCTTTTTTCTCTCATTTGAATCAAATGCAACACAAAATTAAGGCTCATTTGGGAAAATGCCTAAGAGGCTTGCACCAGGTTTGGGTGCGGCCAATGTTTTAGTAACAACGCCAAGTTCGGCGCTAGGGAGTACTGCCGGTCGTGTTTTATTGCACCCGGCGTAATATTGTTTGGCGGATCAATCACCACATATTTCAGTTCTTTTGGATGAAGTTGTTCGCTCAATTTCCCCATTGTCGGACAAGCATATTGTGGATGGGACATTTGGCGCAGGTGGTTATTCGCGAACGTTTTTGGCCGCAGGGGCAAACGTTACCGCAATCGATCGCGACCCCAACGTACTACCATTTGCTGAAAACCTTTCGGATGAGTTTGGAAGCAAGTTTAAGTTCGTTCAAGGTCGATTTGCTGACCTTGAGGCACTTGCCGCGCAAAATCATTTTGAGGCGCCCGATGCAGTTGTGTTGGATATTGGCGTAAGTTCTATGCAGTTGGATGAGGGGGAACGCGGCTTTTCATTTATGCGCGATGGTCCGCTTGATATGCGTATGGAGCAAAGCGGCGAGAGTGCATCCGATATTGTCAATGAACGCGACGAACGCGAAATTTCAGATATTCTGTTTGAGTTGGGTGAAGAGCGGCGCGCGCGGCAAATCGCCAGCGCTATCGTTGCGCAGCGAGAAATAGAACCATTTACCACAACGAAACAACTCGCGGACCTTATCAGCGAGAAGCTTGGCCGCAAGCCCGGTGGCAGCCACCCGGCAACCAAAAGTTTTCAGGCCCTACGCATTGCTGTAAATGCGGAATATGGCCAACTGGTTCGGGGTTTGTTTGCTGCAGAAGAATTGTTGCCAGCAGGCGGCGTACTTGCCGTTGTGAGTTTTCATTCAGTTGAGGACCGTATGGTGAAGCGATTTTTTAAACCGCAGGAAAAGGGCTCTCGTCACGCGCCAATGCATGACAAAGCCGCGTCACCTTGGGGTCAAATTTCAAAGCCAATTCGGTCGAGTGAAGCTGAATTGGAGCAAAATCCAAGGGCGCGATCTGCGACTTTGCGGTTTGCAACACGTAACAAAGAAGCTGCCCGTACGCTGAGCATTGAAGGATTGGGTGTGCCGGGATATGCGCGACGGGAGTTTTCGACCTGATGCGCGCATTTAACTTCCTTTTGCTTTGCACGAGCTTTGTGGCTCTTATTTTGGTCTATGGACAAAAATATCGAACCGAAGACGTTCAGTCGCAAGTGATTGAACTACAACGAGATATTACGTCGCAAAAACAAATACTGAATTCATTGGATGCGGATTGGGCGTATCTTAATCAGCCAGCGCGATTGCAATCCATTGTTGACCGACATGCTGAAACGCTTGGCATTGCGCCGATTGTCGTCGCCCAATATGGCTCATTGAGTGATGTGCCGATGCGCCCAGCAGCGCCAGATAGTGATGGTTTGGATGCACTATTAATGTCGCTTGAAGCAGGTATCGATCCAAACGATCAAGAAGAGTTGGTTGGCCAATGAGTGATGTGAGCAACGACATGGGCGTCCCGATTTCCATTGACGGAGCACGTAAATCTCGTGGCCATATGACGAGGAGCCGTATTCGGCTTTCTTTGGCATTGGCCATGGTTTTGTTTTCCATCGTTGCTGGCCGTCTGGTGATGCTGGCCACGGTTGAGGTTGATCAGGTTAGTCAGGGCCAAGCTCGACCAGCACTTACCGCAACGCGGCCGACCTTACTTGATCGCAATGGCAGCCCGCTGGCGATCGACATTCAGGTGCCGTCGCTGTTCGCAGAACCCCGTCGCATCATTGATGTTGATGAAGCTGTTGAGGCGATTGGCAAAGAATTTCCCGATATGAATCGCAAGTGGTTGCGGTCTCGATTGGATGGCGATGAGGGCTTCGTTTGGCTGAAACGTGAATTGTCGCCTCAGCAAAAAGAACGTGTCCTGCGTCTTGGCATTCCAGGAATTGATTTCGTTTCTGAATCGCGCCGGTTTTATCCTGGGGGTAATGTTGCCGCTCATATTTTGGGCGCTGTTAATGTGGATAATGTCGGCATTGCTGGCATGGAGCGGTTCTTGGATAATCGCGAAGTAGCGTTGCTGCAAGACCTTGGCTTTGCGCGTGATCGATCGTTGCAATCCGTTGATTTATCGATCGATTTGCGTGTGCAACATGCAATGCGTCGCGAGCTTGTTGATGCGCTTGAACGTTATAAAGCGATTGCCGCAGCTGGCGTGATGATGGATGTGCGCACTGGCGAAATTATAGCGCTGGTCTCGTTGCCTGATTTTGATCCGAACGTGCCTTCGGGTGCTCTGGAAGAAGGACGGATCAATCGTATCACAGCCGGTAAGTTTGAGTTGGGATCAACCTTCAAGACCATCACGGCTGCTGCCGCGCTTGATTCTGGTCGTGTTCAAATTACTGACCGTTTTGATGCGACCCAAGCTGTGCGGTTTGGTCGCTTTAGGATAGGTGATTTTCACGGCAAAAATCGCGTTTTGAGTTTACCAGAAGTGATTAAGTTTTCGTCCAACATCGGTACGATCAAAATGATGCAGGCGTTGGGTAAAGAGCGATTTAGAGCATTCCTGAAAGAAATCGGAATGGAAGGTAAGCCAGTTATCGAGCTGCCGGAAAAAACACCAAGTCAAATCGCCAAGAAGTTCTCCGAAGTTGGAGCTGCGACAGCTTCATTTGGGCATGGTCTTTCAGTGACGCCTTTGCAGTTGGTTACGGCTTACGCCGCACTGGTAAATGGCGGGAATTATATCACGCCGACATTGTTGCCGCGCGACAGAATTGGCGCGCTTGCGAACAGCAAAAAGATTGTAAGTGATCGCACCAGTGATCATATTCGATACTTGTTGCGTCTTAACGCACTTGAAGGATCGGGGCGAAAAGCTGCGCCAGATGGTTATCGGGTTGGCGGTAAAACCGGTACAGCGGAAAAAGTCGTCGACGGCAAATACTCGTCGGACAAACGCTTGAACATATTTGCTTCAGCGTTTCCAATGGATTCACCAAAATATGCAATGGTCATATTGGTCGATGAGCCGCAAAAAGAAGATGAAAAAAGCGGTCACACAGCGGCATGGAATGCAGGCGCTGTTACTGGGCGTATCGTTGAACGGGTTGCGCCTATGTTAGGGGTGGTGCCTAATCTTGATGAAGAACTAGATGCGCAGCTGGTACCAGCTGAATTGCGATAGGGGACGAAAAAATGGGGTTTTCCCTCCAAGAATTGCTTAGTGGTACAAATGGTGCCCAATGCGATCAAAATTTAACTGTTACGGGCATAACCGCGAATTCGCAAAAAGTTGCATCTGGCTTTGCTTTTTTTGCGTTACCAGGGTCGAAGTTTCACGGTAATGATTTTGTGCGCGATGTTGTGCGGTTGGGTGCCGTGGCGATTGTAACCGATCGTGGCCTAGACCATGATATTGGCGTGCCAGTGATTTTGGTCAATGATGTGCGAGCGTGTTTTGCAAAAGCGGCACGACTTGTGAACGACCCACATCCTGAAACAGCTGTTGCCGTTACGGGAACGAATGGCAAAACGTCCGTTGTGTCGATGATCCGCCAGATATGGGAGCTTAACGGTGTGAAGGGGGCCAGCATTGGTACGCTTGGCGTTACTGTTGGCGGCAGCACAACCGGCGGTGAGCTTACGACGCCTGACGCAATGAGTTTGCACCAAACACTTCATCAATTGAAAAGCGGCAATGTGGATCATATTGCGATGGAAGCATCCAGCCATGGATTGGATCAGCGACGCTTGGACGGCATGGAGTTTAAGGTTGTTGGATTTACCAATCTTTCTCGCGATCATTTGGACTACCATCAGACCATGGAGGCCTATCACGACGCTAAATTGCGCCTGTTTAAAGACCTCATGCAAGAAGGTGGCACATGCGTCATCAATATGGACGACGAGGAAGCAACCCCGTTCATGTTCGCAGGGCTTGAGAGAGGGGCGACAGTTATCACCGTTGGTGAAAATGGCGCTTACTTCGAAGTTACAAAAATTGAACCCGAAGGCTACGGTCAGCGTGTAACTGGACGCCTAGTGGGTGAGGATGCTGAATTCTATTTGCCGCTGGCGGGTAAATTCCAAGTGACCAATGCGCTAGTTGCTTTCGCCATGGCTGTTTCGACCGGTGTTGATAAAGACGATGCGTTAGAAAGCCTGTCAAAACTCCGGGGTGCTAGGGGACGACTGGAGTTGGTTGCCGAACACAATGGCGCTGCCATTTATGTTGATTATGCGCATACACCAGACGCTATTGAAACTGCATTGCAGGCACTTCGGCCATTTGCAAAAGGAAAGCTGGTTTCTGTGTTCGGCTGCGGCGGTGATCGGGATAAAGGCAAGCGCGGACCAATGGGCAAAGCCGCCGCTGAAAACTCAGATATTGCGATTTTGACGGACGATAATCCAAGAACGGAAGATGCTGCAGAAATTCGAGCAAACGTTTTAGCCGAAGCAAAGAATGTTGTCGAAGTTCCTGGCCGTGGTCCGGCAATTGAACAGGCAATTGGCCAATTGCAACCCGGCGACGTGTTGTTGGTTGCTGGTAAGGGCCATGAAGACTATCAAATAATCGGGGAAACCAAGCATCACTTCTCGGATCATGAGGTCGTTTTGAAGGCAGTAGGTGCTTAGCCCATGCCTTTGTGGACGCTAGATCAAATCCTCGCGGCCACGGGCGGCAAAGCTCGGTTTTGCACTGCGACAGAGTTCACAGGCGTGTCGATCGACAGTCGAGACATTTCTGAAAATGATCTGTTTGTTGCGATCAAAGGTGACCGTTTTGACGGTCACCAATTTGTTGACCTCGCTGTCAAAAACGGGGCAGGGGCCGCTTTGGTGTCCGCGCAATGGGCTGACAGCAATTCCGTTGAATTACCCCTCGTTATCGTAAATGATCCGCTGATTGCCTTGGAAAAACTAGGCATTGCTGCGCGGGCGCGCACGAAAGCAAAGATTGTCGCGATTACCGGTAGCGTGGGCAAAACATCGACAAAGGAAGCTGTCCGCCTTGTTCTTGAGGGTGCTGGGCGAACTCATGCTTCCATAAAATCATTCAACAATCACTGGGGTGTGCCGTTGATGTTGGCGCGGATGCCTCAGGGTACGGAGTTCGGTGTGTTTGAAGTGGGTATGAACCATTCAAACGAAATTCGCCCTCTTGTAAAAATGATCCGCCCCCACATGGCTATCATCACCAATATTGGCGAAGTGCATCTTGAGCACTTTGACGACATTTACGGCATTGTGGATGCCAAAGCAGAGATTTTTGAGGGATTGGAGCCGAACGGGCACGTTGTTCTTGGCGCAGACCATCCGTATTTGGAAGCGATTGAAACCCGAGCAAACGAGATTGGTTTCAAAGATATTCAAACATTTGGAAAATCGGAACATGCTGATGTGTGTGTTCAAAATGTGAGCCATCAACAGGACGGTTTAGTTGCCGAAATCACGTTGGACGGTGCCAAGCTTAGTGTGAGTGTCCCCCAGTTCGGTGAACATGCATTGATCAACGCTGCTGCGGCCATTGCTGTCGCCTCTAGTTTTGGCGTCGACGCTGGGACAATCGTAAACGGACTTCGCAAATTTACCGCCCCTGTTGGTCGTGGTTCTGTTTCCAAGCTCAAACTGGCCGACGGCGAAATTATATTTTTAGATGAGAGCTTTAACGCCAACCCACTGTCCATGCGCGCAGCATTGGCCGTTTTCGCGCGTAGAACAGCCGTAGGGTCCAAGATTGCAGTGCTTGGCGATATGTTGGAGCTCGGGGAACGTTCTCAAGAGTTCCATGAAGATTTGACGGATGCTGTATTGACGGCTCAAGCTGACCGGATCATTCTTGTTGGGCCGTTGATGGCGCATTTGCAGGCCAAAATCGGTGAAAAACTCAACGTTACGCATCTGAACGATACCGCTGATCTCACAGATTTGTTAAACGAGACCCTTGCCCCCGGCGATGTACTTATGATCAAAGGGTCCAAAGGTATTGGACTTGGCCCCATTGCTGCGGATTTGCATCAGCGGTTTTCTGAGCGCTAATAACAGACAAGGTTGAGAACTTAATGTTCTATTTCTTACAACAATTTGGTGAGCAGTTCGCTGCGTTCAACGTTTTTCGTTATCTAACGTTTAGAACTGGCGGCGCGACGATGACCGCGCTTTTCATGGTCTTTATATTTGGCCCTCATCTCATCTCGCAGCTAAAATCCCGTCAAGGGCATGGTCAACCCATTAGGGAAGATGGGCCACAAAGCCATCTGATTGCCAAAAAAGGCACGCCGACAATGGGCGGCCTGATGATTTTGCTTAGTGTGATCGTCTCAACCTTGTTGTGGGCGAACTTATCCAACCCATATGTTTGGGTCGTGTTGGGTGTAACGGTTGGTTTTGGCGCTATTGGCTTTTACGATGACTATTTGAAAGTTACTAAAGCGACAAATTCCGGATTTGGCGGGCGGCAGAGGTTGGTGCTTGAATCTGTGGTCGCTGCGATTGCCTGTTATGTTGTGTCTCAACTGGGGGAGGCACCGTTTTCAACCTCCCTTGCCTTTCCATTTGTAAAAGACTTCGCCCTTGATTTGGGTATATTCTTTGTTGTGTTTGGCGGCTTTATTATTGTTGCCGCTGGCAATTCGGTAAATCTAACTGACGGACTAGACGGTCTAGCGATTGTTCCAGTGATGATCGCTGCGGGCTCATTTGGGCTTATCGCTTATTTGGTGGGTAACGAAGTGTTTTCCGGCTATTTGCTGATCAATTTTGTGCCCGGTACTGGTGAACTTGCGGTGCTATGCGGTGCATTGATCGGCGCGGGTCTAGGGTTTTTATGGTTTAACGCGCCGCCTGCTTCGATTTTTATGGGAGATACAGGTTCGCTGGCGCTTGGCGGTATGTTGGGTGCAATTGCGGTTGCCACTAAGCACGAGATTGTCTTGGGGATTATTGGCGGTCTATTTGTTTTGGAAACCGTTTCGGTGATCGTGCAAGTTGTTTCTTTTAAAACAACGGGTAAACGCATTTTCAAAATGGCACCAATCCATCACCACTTTGAACATTTGGGTTGGACTGAAAGTCAAATTGTTATCCGGTTTTGGATTATCTCGTTTGTGCTCGCCATGATTGGCTTGTCGTCACTCAAATTGCGTTAGAACGTCAAAGAAATTTCAAATCGTTGCGAGTTGGTAACCAATCTTAGTGTATTTTTGTTCACTAAGTTGATCGCCAATGATGGAACACGATTAGTCACATGTTTTTACGTGAGCTTTCAAGAGAGAGAAAAACACCCCTCGCGGAATGGTGGTGGACAATTGATCGGCCTTTGCTGGCCGCATTGATTGGTCTGCTTGCTGCCGGGGTGATGATGTCATTTGCTGCCAGTCCAGCTGTTGCTGTTCGCATTGGATTGAGCGAATGGCACTTTATTATTCGCCATATCATATTTCTGGTGCCAACCATTGGAGTGTTGGTGGTCGGTTCATTTTTGCCCCCTCGGCGCGCAAGGCATTTGGCGCTGGCGGTGTTGGTGATTATGGGCACCATGATGGCGCTAACATTGTTTGTTGGAACAGAGATCAAAGGCTCTCAGCGTTGGATTTCATTGGTCGGGTTCTCCATTCAGCCTTCTGAATTTGTAAAACCTGCCTTCGCTATTATCTCGGCATGGCTGATTTCCGAACAAATGAAAACACCCGGTATGCCCGGACATTTAATGGCAGTGGCAATTCTGGGGGGGATCGTTGGAATTTTACTGTTGCAACCAGACATTGGACAAACCGCCTTGGTGGTTTTGACTTGGGCCGGGTTGCTGTTCATCTCTGGAATTTCATGGTGGGTGATTTTGGCCCTTGGTGGTGTTTCAATTGCTGGTATTACCGCCGCATATTTCATGTTTCCGCACGTTACCCGAAGATTTGATGCATTTTTAAACCCTGAAACGGGCGACAATTATCAAGTCGAAAAAGCTCTTCAATCACTGCTTGAGGGCGGGTGGTTTGGTTTAGGTCCGGGCGAGGGCGTCGCGAAGCGCGCATTGCCGGATGCCCATGCCGATTTCGTCTTTTCAGCTGCAGCCGGTGAATTTGGAATTCTGTTTTGCCTTGGTTTGGTCGCTTTGATCGCGTTTGTGGTTGCACGTAGTCTTTTTCTAGCACAGCTACAGCAAAATCTTTTTTCACGTTTGGCGATCAGTGCGATAGCAATTCAATTCGGTATGCAAGCTTCAATAAACCTATTGGTGAACCTCAACCTCATTCCACCTAAAGGGATGACGCTGCCGTTCGTTTCGTCTGGCGGAACGTCCATGATGGCCATTGCTTTTGGCATGGGGATTTTGTTGGGATTGTCGCGCCGTAAGCCGGAACAAACCATTCAATCGGGTCTTCCAGCGTTTCGCGCTATGCCCAATCACGAGGTTGCATGAGCAAGTTTATTTTAGTGGCCGGCGGGACGGGCGGACATTTGTTTCCGGCGCAGGCTTTGGCAAATGAGTTGATCCGGCGCGGGCATAAAGTTCAGTTGATGACCGATCGTCGTGCGAACAATTTCGCCGACGATTTTCCTGCTGATAAAGTTCATATCATCCCTGCTGCGACACCAAACCTGCGCAGTCCGGTTAAAACCTTTCAAGCTGGTGTTACAATCCTGCAAGGCTTGGCAAAGGCATATGGGGTTTTAAAAAAAGAAGACCCTGACGCGATCATTGGATTTGGCGGGTATCCAACATTTCCACCGGTGCTTGGGGCGTCATTGCTCGGTATTCCGAGCGTTTTGCATGAAGCGAATTCTGTGTTGGGTCGCGCTAATCGTGCGCTTGCCAGATTTGCCGATATTGTAGCGCTTGGTTTTACGAAAACCAAATACGCCGAAAAGTTTTCTGAAAAATGTGTGATGACGGGCAATCCAGTGCGTGATCAAGTCTTTGAAGCAGCGAAAAAGCCATATCCCGCGATTGATGATCAATCGCCAATTCACTTGTTGGTCACCGGGGGCTCTCAAGGTGCGCAAATCTTTTCGGATGTTTTGCCCGGCGCGATGATGAATTTGCCTGATGAGTTGAAAAACCGTATCCGCTTGGTCCAGCAATGTCGTCAGGAAGACATGAAGCGCGCGACTTCGGTTTACGCTGAAAACCGGCTCAATGTTGAACTGGCACCTTTTTTCAAAGACCTGCCGCGCCGCATTTCTAACGCGCATCTGGTGATTTGTCGATCAGGCGCGAGCACCATTGCTGAAATGTCGGTTATCGGGCGGCCCGGAATTTACGTGCCATTTCCCGGATCTGTCGATCAGGACCAATTGCACAATGCACAGAACATGGTCGAAGCCGACGCAGGTGTCATCATCGAGCAGAGTACACTTTCACCGCTATCATTGGCGAAAGAACTCACGATTATTCTAAGCGACGAGCAAAAGCTGCAAAAAATGGCAATGAACGCGAAAACACTTGGCATGCATGATGCCGTTCAGCAATTGGCAAAAGTTGCTGAAAAAGCCGCACAAGAAGAGTAGGAGAGCATCGAGATGAAGATGCCACAAAATATTGGTCCAGTTCATTTCGTCGGTATCGGCGGTATTGGAATGAGCGGTATAGCTGAAGTATTGCACAATCAGGGCTACGAAGTTCGCGGGTCGGACTTGTCGCTGAACCCAAACGTGCAGCGCTTGCAGGATAAAGGCATTCATGTCGACATTGGCCAGCGGGCAGAAAATTTAGACAATGCTGCTGTTGTTGTGATCTCATCGGCGATTAACGCGGACAATCCAGAATTGATCGCGGCCCGGCAACGTTCGTTGCCCGTGGTTCGGCGTGCTGAAATGCTGGCTGAAATTATGCGGTTTAAGAACGCTGTTGCTATCGGCGGCACGCATGGCAAAACCACAACCACCTCGCTAGTTGCGAGTTTGCTGGATGCTGGCGGTGTGGACCCTACCGTTATCAACGGCGGTATCATCAATGCTTATGGCACCAATGCGCGCTTGGGTGACGGGGATTGGATGGTTGTAGAAGCTGACGAGAGCGACGGCACATTCGTTAAGCTGCCTGCAGACGTTGCAGTTGTTACCAATGTGGATGCAGAACATCTCGACCATTATGGTGATTTTGAAGCTGTGCAGAATGCGTTTTTAACTTTTGTCGAAAACGTTCCCTTTTATGGCTTCGCGGTGATGTGTCTTGACCATCCTACGGTGCAAGACCTTGTGGGCAAGGTGACAGATCGCCGGATCGTTACTTATGGACAAAATCCGCAAGCCGATGTTCTTCTTAAAGACGTTCGCACCAGGGACGGAAAGTCGCTGTTCTCAGTGGAAATTCGGGATCGTCTGGCAGGCACTTCGATTTTGATTGATGATTTGGTTCTGCCGATGCCAGGCATTTACAATGTTTTGAACGCCACAGCGGCCATAGCTGTTGCGCATCAATTGCATGTTGAGCCGGATGATATCCGTCGGGGGTTGAATGAATTTTCTGGCGTAAAACGCCGCTTCACCACCGTTGGCGAAGTCGCTGGTGTCAGGGTGATCGACGATTATGCGCACCACCCGGTTGAGATATCGTCAGTGCTAAAGGCCGCTCGATCGGCCACAAAAGGCGATATCATCGCGGTGGTGCAACCTCATCGATATTCGCGTTTAGATGATCTATTTGAAGATTTTGCGAGCAGTTTTAACGACGCTGACACGGTTTTGGTTGCGCCGGTTTTTTCTGCTGGGGAAGAGCCAATTGATGGCGTAAGTCACGAAAGCTTGGTTGATCGACTTCGCGCAAAGGGACACCGGGATGCGCGGGTGGTTGATCGGCCTGAAGCATTGGCACCTATTTTGGCGTCGCGGGTTTCGAAGGGGGATTATGTTGTTTGCCTGGGGGCGGGTTCAATTACGCAGTGGGCGGCAACGCTGCCAAGTGAACTCGAAGCCCTTATTGGAGGTAAATAATGAGTTTCCCTGATCTTTTGCCTCAATTCGCGGACTGGATCGACGGCGTGCGTGGCCGCTTGGTGCCCAACCAGTTGATGTCAGAAATCACATGGTTTCGTGTTGGCGGCCCGGCGCAATTGTTTTTTCAGCCGAAAGACGAAGAGGATTTGCAATATTTCCTCAAGAACCTTCCTGCCGACATCAAAATTACAGTGATCGGTTTGGGGTCAAACTTACTCATTCGGGATGGTGGTTTGGACGGGGTTGTTATCCGTTTGTCAGCTAAAGGCTTTGGTCGTGCTGAAGTTTTGGGTGAACATAAAATTCGCGTTGGCACAGCCATGCCGGATGTGAAAGTGGCGACCGCTGCGGCTGACGCTGGCATTGATGGGTTGACCTTTTACCGGGGCATTCCGGGCGGCATTGGCGGCGCGCTTTATATGAATGCGGGGTGTTATGGCACGGAAACAAAAGACCGGGTGGTCGAGTTGCGTGGCGTAAACCGTGACGGCGAAATTGTGACATTGTCCAACGCCGACATGGGTTACAAATACCGCAAGAACAATGGACCGCGTGGCGTGATTTTTACCTCAGCTGTCTATCAAGGTTTTGCGGGCGACGTTGACGATATCAAAGCCCGGATGAAAGAGATCACTGAAACCCGCGAAGGTTCCCAGCCAACCCGCGCTCGGACTGGTGGTTCTACATTTAAGAACCCTGAAGGTCATTCGAGCTGGAAATTGGTAGATGCGGCAGGGTGTCGTGGATTGCAAGTCGGCAATGCGCAGGTTTCAGAAAAGCACTGTAATTTTTTGCTCAATCTTGGTGATGCAACTGCGCACGATATTGAAACTTTGGGCGAAACAGTCCGCAATAAGGTTCGTAAAAATTCCGGAATAGAGTTCCATTGGGAAATCCGACGGATGGGCCATTTCGTGCCTGGTCAAGAAGTGCGCGAATTCTTGGACGGTGATGTCTTCACCGGTCAGGTGTAACAATGGATAAGCATGTTGCCGTTTTGATGGGTGGGTGGACAAATGAACGCGAAGTGTCGCTGGCGTCGGGCCGCGACTGTGCTGCCGCGTTGGAGCGTTCAGGATATAAAGTCACGTCAATAGACGTTGACCGAGATCTCGCAGAACGTTTGACGGCCACTAAACCTGACGTGGTCTTTAACGCGTTGCACGGCAAATTTGGCGAAGACGGCACCGTGCAGGGTATGCTTGAAATTATGGGTATTCCATACACCCATTCAGGCGTTTTGGCGTCGTCATTGGCGATGGATAAACATCAATCAAAGATCATGTTTAAAGCTGCGGGTGTTCCAGTAACTGATCATATTATCGCCCATCGCGAAGAGATTGCCGCGCGCCACCAGATGCCGCCGCCCTATGTGGTAAAGCCATATGATGATGGGTCTAGCGTTGGGGTTTTCTTAATCAAGCATGACAGTGCGCATCCGCCGCAAGAAATTTTGCGCACCGATTGGAAAGGTAGCGATCATTTGATGGTCGAATGTTACATTCCGGGACGCGAATTGACATGCGCTGTTATGGGTGGTGTTGCCCTAGGTGTGACCGAGATTGTTACTGATTTGCACTTTTATAATTATGAGGCGAAATATGCCGAAGGCGGCTCAACGCACATTTTGCCAGCGCAAGTTTCACCGAAAATTTACCAGAATGTACAAAAACTAGCATTGAAGGCCCATGAAGCATTGGGGTGTCGCGGCGTTACACGAACAGATTTTAGGTTCATGGAAACCGCAGACGGTGATGGCGAGTTGATTTGTCTTGAAATTAACACGCAACCCGGCATGACGCCAACATCATTGGTGCCAGAAATTGCCGGACATGCAGGACACAGTTTTGAAGAACTGGTGTCTTGGATTGTGGAGGATGCGAGTTGCAACAGATAAAGCGTGATCGAACAGGCAAAGCAATTGCGATGGCTCAACCGTTGGGCGCTGACCTGATTTTTCGTCGTGCAACCCACGTTGTTGTCGCGCGTTGGCGCAATCTTTGGGTGTTGCATAAGCGATTGGCCGTCCGTCTGATCGCATTGCTTTTGGTTGCAGGAATTGGCGCCGCAGGTCTTTATAGTCGAAACCATCTTGCCAACTATTGGAGCGATGTCTCCGGTGGAACATCTGCTTTGTTTGCTCAAGCTGGTCTTTCGGTCGCTGAATTGTCACTTTCTGGTTATGCGCTCACAAATGAGGAGTTGCTTTTCGAAGCAGTTGGGCTTGAAGCCAACCTATCGCTTGTTAATTTTGATGCTGACGCCGCACGGTTGCGGCTTGAAGCATTGCCCAGCATTGAAACCGCAACCATTCGGAAGATTTACCCCAATTCGTTGATCGTTGATTTGACCGAGAAAAAACCGGTTGCGATTTGGATTGTTGATGGGGTCAATTTTGCAATTGATCAAAACGGAAACCGGATCGCGCCAATTGAGACCCCAATTGAGGGACTGCCAATGTTCATTGGTGATGGTGCTGCGGATGACGTGCCGGCTTTCATCACTATGCTAAATAAATTTCCGGCGCTGACCGAAGGGCTATTGGCATCGAGCCGCATTGGTGATCGTCGGTGGGATCTGATTTACGATTTCGGGCTGCGCATTATGTTGCCTGAAACGGGCGTCGAGCAGGCGCTAACACAAATTGCGCAGCTTGAAACAGAGCAGCAATTATTTGCGCGTGATATTGAAGTTTTGGACATGCGGATTGCCGACTATTTGGCAGTTCGCGTAGTTGACCGCACACCAGTCGAAGAGGAAATTGCGCAATGATGAGTGAAGCCATGACTGCTCGTCTGAAACCAGTCCAGCCGGGCAGGGCCAGTTTGATTTCTGTTTTGGATATTGGGTCGACAAAGATTTGCTGCGTTGTGGCGCGGCTTAGCCCATGTGACGAGGGCAAGGCCCTAAAGGGACGCACGCACAGCGTACAGGTCTTAGGCTTTGCCTATGGGCCTTCTGCTGGTGTTAAAGGCGGCGTGGTGACTGACATCGAGCAAGCCGAGCAAGCTGTCCGGTCAGTTGTTGGTATGGCAGAACGCAATGCTGGGGTGACGGTTCAGTCTGTTGTTGTAAATATTTCATCGGGTCGACTTGGGTCCGAAACATTTTCAGCAAGCGTGTCGCTTGATGGACATGAGGCAGAAGACCGCGATCTTGAAAAAGTGCTGCGGGTTGTAAACGACCGTTCTATTCGCGACGATCGCTCTGTTTTACATGCCTTGCCGATTGGATATTCTTTGGATGGTCATAGTGGCATCCGTGATCCGCGTGGCATGGTGGGGCAGACATTGGGCGTTGATGTTTCGGTTATTACAGCTGAAACGCTGGCGATGCGAAATGTGGAGCTTGTTCTTAATCGTTGTCACCTGCAAGTTCAGGCTTTTATGGCGACGCCATATGCAAGTGGCTTGTCGGCACTGGTTGATGATGAAGCGTCATTGGGCGTTGCGGCGATTGATTTTGGTGGCGCGACCACCACACTGAGTGTCTTTAAAGATGGATATTTGGTCTATGCGGATGCATTGGCAGTTGGCGGGCACAATATTACTCTTGATATTGCTCGGCAACTTTCGGTGAGCATTGAAGACGCCGAGCGCCTTAAAACGCTCTATACGAGTGTTTTGCCCGGCCAAACCGATGAACGAGATTTGGTTTCAATTCAGCCCGTGGGTTCCCAGCAAAACGAAGCGCCCACTCAAATTCCCCGCGCTGCCTTAACGCGAATTGTTAGGCCAAGGGTTGAAGAAATTCTAACTGTGTTGCGCGACCGCATGGTTGCGACCGGCATGATGGATGTTTGTGGTAGGCGTTTCGTTTTAACGGGCGGGGGCAGCGAACTGACTGGGTTGTCTGAACTCGCACGTCGCATTCTTGCACGCAATGTGCGTCAGGGGCGACCTTTAGGCGTGTCTAACCTGCCTGCCGTGGCGAAAGGCCCAGCATTTTCAACCGTGGTGGGTATGCTTATCTATCCCCAAGTGTGTGAGCTTGAATATGTCGAGCCCGTCGTTCAACGCAAACTAACAGGCACTGACGGCTACTTCTCACGCGTTGGCAACTGGCTCCGGACAAGTTTTTAAGTTTTCGTTAAGCTAAACATATTGTTTAATAATACTTATTCGAAATGCAAAATGCATTAAAGTTAATGAAAATGCTCAAATTGTTAGGGATGGATTAACGATCTAGGCGTAATTCTGGGGTACAGGAGAACAATGGGGCCAGAAATGAGCATCAAACTTCAAATTCCAGATATTCACGAACTCAAGCCACGGATCACTGTTTACGGTGTTGGTGGTGCAGGCGGAAACGCTGTTAACAATATGATCGATTCCGGCCTTGAGGGTGTGGAATTTGTTGTTGCCAACACAGACGCACAGGCACTCGCGCTTTCAAAAGCGCAGCGCGTTGTGCAGTTGGGTGTGGGAGTTACGGAAGGTCTAGGCGCCGGTTCGCACCCAGAAGTAGGGCGAGCGGCAGCCGAAGAAACAATCGACGAGATCAACGATCACCTTAGTGGTTCGCACATGGCGTTTATTACCGCCGGTATGGGCGGTGGCACAGGCACGGGCGCAGCGCCAGTGGTTGCGCGTGCAGCTCGCGAACAGGGCATTTTAACGGTTGGTGTGGTGACTAAGCCATTCCAGTTCGAAGGTGCCCGACGTATGCGTCTGGCTGACGATGGTATTGATGAACTTCATCGCCATGTCGACACGCTGATCGTGATCCCGAACCAAAATCTATTCCGCGTCGCCAACGACAAAACGACATTCGCTGATGCGTTTTCGATGGCTGATGAGGTTCTATTTTCCGGCGTTGCCTGCATCACCGATCTAATGGTGAAAGAGGGCCTGATCAATCTTGATTTTGCAGATGTTCGTGCTGTTATGCGCGGCATGGGTAAAGCCATGATGGGTACGGGCGAAGCTGAAGGTGAAGACCGTGCGCGTCACGCCGCAGAAGCCGCCATCGCAAATCCATTGCTTGATGACGTGTCGATGCAAGGTGCGCGTGGATTGCTGATTTCTATCACTGGCGGTAGTGATTTGACGCTTTATGAAGTTGATGAAGCTGCAAGCCGAATTCGCGAAGAAGTTGATTCGGACGCCAATATCATTCTAGGCGCGACCTTTGATGATAGTCTTGATGGCAAAATTCGGGTTTCAGTTGTTGCAACCGGCACAGATGCCGCAATGGTCCAAGCTTTGGATCCAGTGCAGCCAAACGCCGATCGGGCCATTCATGTGAAGCGTGAAATTCGCGCTTCTGAGCCTGTAACGAATGCTACACCTGCGACGGCAACTGAGCCAGCACAGATCGCGGCTCCGACTGCAACGCCAAACCCAATTGAGGGCTTGGACGCTGCTATGCAGCAGGCAGTAAATGAAGCGCTTGAAGTTGGACATGCAAAGCTTGCCGAAGAAGGTGAAGTTACTGTTGAGCCATACATCCCGACAGCGGATCCTGTGCGCACCCAAATGGACGAGCGCCCACAGGTGAACGATGTTGAGCCGGTGCAAACCTATGTTCCTCAGTCTGCACAGCGTCCAACTGGACCGCGTCGCATGCCACGGGCAGATGAATTGCCAATGCCTACGCGTGAGGCTGTTTCTCAAGCTGCTAGCAGCAGTGAAGAGCCTCGAAATGCACGGGCATTGTTCCGCAGATTGGCGAGTAATGTTGGTCTTCAGAAAAAAGAAGATGAAACACCAAACATGATTACCGACGATGCTGCTGCGCGTAGCGCCGTTGAGGCAAGTGCGCCCCAACGTCGCGTTGAAACGCCCGGTGCTGCTGGTGATTTAGACCGTACAGGGCGTCCGGTTGCTAAGGAGCAACCCAAGAAAGAGCAGTTGGAAATTCCAAGCTTTTTGAAACGTCACGGTTAATAAATTGTGCAATTGATAAAAAAAGTACCCAGTGCGTCTTTCGCGCTGGGTATTTTTTGTTTATTAGTAACCCAAAAATAGGCGGAGCGCGCGGGGCGCTAGAGAGCCAGGACAGTGCGAATGAAGAAACTTGCCACCAAACAGTGTACCGTTGCGGCAGCGCTGAGCTTTACCGGAATAGGCGTGCACAATGGCCAGCCTTCAAGTATTATAATTCAACCTGCTGCCCCTGATACCGGTTTTTCGATCTGTCGTAAGTTTGAAGACGGGCATCTCTCAGATGTTTTTCCATTAGAACATGATCGCGTTGCACGTACATATTTGTGTACGGCTGTCGACCTTGGCGATGCTGGCACAATATCCATGATCGAACACGTTGTTTCTGCCCTGTCAGGTCTGGGCATTGATAATGCGATGTTGATCGTTGACGGACCGGAATGCCCAGTGCTGGACGGTAGCGCAGGCAAATATGTTGACGCGATTGTTGAAAATGGTGTTTCCATTCAGCCTGCTGAGAAAAAATTCATCAAGATCAAACGGTCGATCATCGTTCGTTCAAATGACGCGTTTGCCGCGCTTGAGCCATATAACGGTCGTGCATTTGATGTTGAGATCGACTTTGAAAGCGATGTGATTGGTCGCCAACGCATGATTTTTGACTGGACGCCCGCGCGATACGCAACAGACGTTTCCACGGCGCGAACATTTGGCTTTTTGCGGGATGCGAAGATTTTGCGCCAAGCTGGCTATGCCCTTGGTTCATCGCTAGAAAATTCAATTGCCGTAGACGAAGACAAGATCATGAACTCTGACGGCTTACGCTTTGAGGATGAATTTGTTCGCCATAAATTGCTTGATGCCGTTGGCGATTTGGCTTTGGCCGGTATGCCAATTTACGGCAAATTCCGCTCATACAAGGGTGGACACGGACTGAATGCACTCGTGCTGAATGGTTTGTTCGCAAGCGAGCAGAATTATGAAATCGTAAATGCAAAAGATTTGCCGTTAGAGTTTGATGCCTTAGAAGATGTGCCGCTAGGTATGGATTCTCAAGGATATATTCGTTCGGTTGGATAAATTCAAAAAATTGTGCCACAGTTTTGATCGTTTTGCGGTATATGTCGCTGGACGAACATAAACTGTTTTAAGATGGTTACAGAGTTGGCCGCGTTTTGGGTAAGGGAATTGAGCGAATGTTTGGTGTATTAAAGTCGTTTCTTCGCCTCACAATGATTGGTGTTTTGGCAGTTTCCGTTGCGGGTTGTTCCGGATTTAGCATTTTTGGCAGCCAAAAAATAACCGAAGAAGAAATCATTCCAGCCGACGTGCTTTACGATAAAGCTATCGAGCAGGTCGAAAGCGATCGTTTGATTTCTGCACTGAAGACATTCGAAAAACTCGAGCGCCAGCATCCATATTCGGAATATTCTGAGCGTTCGCGCCTGATGAACGTTTTCATTCATGCGCGTACTGGCAATTATACGAAGACTATTCTTTCTGCGGATCGCTTTTTGGCGCTTTACCCTTCATCTCCTGACGCGCCTTACGCGATGTATATGAAGGGCGCCGCTCAATATAACCAAATCAAAGATATCACGCGGGATCAGCAAAACGCAGAAGACGCGATTGCCACATTCCAAGCGATCATCAATAGCTATCCAAATTCGCGTTATGCCAAAGACGCCAAAGAGAGAATTTTGGTGGCGAAAGATCAGCTTGCGGGTAAAGAAATTTCAGTTGGCCGTTATTACTTGGGCAACAAACAATATACAGCCGCGATCAACCGGTTCCGCGCTGTTGTTGAGAATCACGAAACATCTACCCATGTTGAAGAAGCGTTGCTTCGATTAACCGAATCCTATCTTGCTTTGGGATTGGTAAATGAGGCCAAAACGGCTGCGGCAGTGCTTGGGCACAACTTCCCGTCGAGCAAGTGGTATGAAGATGCCTACAAATTGTTGCAAAAGCAGGGTCTGGCGCCTGAAGTTCAACAGGGAAATTGGTTGTCAGATCGCTAGACAGCGGCTGCATTTTGTGATGGATTCCGTGGCATGCTAAGTGCCATTTCAATTCGCAATATTGTTCTCATTGATCAACTCGATCTTATGCTTGATCGCGGCATGACCGCGCTTACGGGTGAGACAGGTGCGGGTAAATCAATTCTGCTTGATTCTCTTTCTCTGGCCCTTGGGGGGCGCGGTGACGCGTCTCTTGTGCGCAAGAACTGTGGGCACGGACAAGTTGTCGCTGTTCTTCATTTGCCTTATGATCATTTGGTGCGCACATTGTTGCGCGAAAATGAGATTGAAGATGACGACGAAGTCATTCTGCGTCGGGTGCAATATGCAGATGGCCGTACGCGCGGTTTTATCAATGATCAACCCGTCTCAGCCAAATTTATGCGCCAACTCGGCGCTCATCTGATTGAAATTCATGGCCAGCATGATGATCGGGCGTTGGTTGACCCCAATACCCACAGGACATTATTGGACGCATTTGGTGATTGCCAACCAAGTTTGAAGGCAGTTGAAGGCCGTTACAAAGCGTTGGGCGAAGCTCAATATGCACTGAACCGGCAAGAAGCAAAATTAAACAAAGCGCAAGAAGACGAAGACTTCGCGCGGCACGTAATCGCGGAACTTTCAGAACTTAATACTGAAATGGGCGAGGAAGAAGAACTCTCAAGCCGCCGACAGGGTCTAATGGCCCTTGAAAAGGCAGCTGATGAGGTTCGCGATGCTGATCAGGTCTTGAACGGACCCAATGCTGCTTCTAGCGCGCTGGCTGGGTTAATGCGCCAGTTGATGCGAAAGGGGGAAGGGGACGGCAATCTGTTCACACCACTTGTTGAAAGCTTGGATGCTTCGCTTATTGCCCTTGATCGTAGTTCTGAGGCGCTTGAAGAAATTAAACGCCAGATGGATTTTGATCCCTTGGAGCTTGAGAGGACAGAAGAGCGATTGTTTGCTTTGCGTGCCGCCGCGCGCAAACACCATGTGTCTTGCGATGAATTACCCGGTCTGTTGGCAAAATACGAACAGGCAATATCGGACTTGGAAAAAGGCGGAGACGATCTATCTGCTCTCCAAGAGGCGTTAGTTGAAGCGCGAACGCAATATCAAAGCGCTGCTAAAAAACTCTCAGATAAACGCGCAAAGGCTGCGATATCCCTTGTGAAGGCCGTTGAAGCGGAACTTCCAGATCTAAAGTTGGGGCAAGCGCGGTTTATCGTGGATCATCAAATTGATGAGACCCGTGAAAGCGCCAATGGTTTTGATGTTGTTGAATTTCATGTGCAGACCAACCCGGGCACTCACCCCGGGCCCATGATGAAAGTGGCGTCTGGTGGTGAATTGTCACGTTTTCTACTGGCGTTAAAAGTTGTGCTTGCAGACAAAGGCTCTGCGCCTGTGTTGATTTTTGATGAAATTGATACTGGGGTTGGTGGCGCAGTTGCGGACGCGATTGGCAAACGGTTGGCGCGATTATCAGCGAAGGTTCAAGTCCTGTCGGTCACCCATGCGCCTCAAGTTGCTGCACGGGCCACAAAGCATCTGCTTATTGAAAAGCAGGTTATTGCGGAAGGCAGCTTAACCCGCACCCATGTGGCTGAGTTAGACGACAAGAGCCGTCGTGAAGAAGTTGCGCGCATGTTGGCTGGCTCAACCATAACTGATGAAGCGCGGGCTGCTGCGCACCGTTTGATTGATGAGGTATCTGCGTGACGGATCCAAAGCCCGTTGAAGAACTCACTGCAGAAACTGCAGCTCATGAGCTTGAGTTGTTGGCAAAAGAGATTGCCAAGCATGATGCTGCCTATCACCAAAAAGACGCGCCTGAGGTTAGCGATGCTGAATATGACGCATTGCGGCGGCGCAACGATGATATTGAAACGGCGTTTCCCAACCTTATACGTGCAGACAGCCCAACAAAAAGGGTTGGGTTTGCCGTTGCAGATGGCTTTAAAAAAGTAACGCATCGCGTGCCTATGTTGTCGCTTGGCAATGCGTTTTCTGATGAAGACTTGTCGGATTTTGTTGGTCGGGCTCAAAAGTTCTTTTCAAAAGACGAAGGCCTCAAGCTCGCTTTTACGGCAGAGCCTAAGATTGATGGTCTTTCCGCAAGTTTGCGTTATGAAAAAGGCGTGTTTGTACAAGGTGCCACGCGCGGGGACGGGGGCGAGGGCGAAGACATCACCCAAAACCTGAAGACCATAAAAGACATTCCGCAAAAATTGGTTGGGGACGATGTGCCTGATGTTTTTGAGGTGCGTGGCGAAGTTTATATGTCTCATGCCGACTTTGAAGCGCTTAATAAGAAGCTGGAAGACGAGGGTAAACAGACTTACGTTAATCCCCGCAATACGGCCGCAGGGTCGTTGCGGCAGCTAGATTCGAACATCACAGCCAGCCGCAATCTCAAGTTTTTTGCCTATGCATGGGGTGATGCTTCTGCGTTGCCAAGCGACACGCAAATGGGAGTGGTCCAAGCATTTGAACGCTGGGGTTTCAAGGTGAACCCCTTGATGACGCTTGTCAAAAGCGTTGAAGAAATGGTGGCGCATCATAGTTTGATTGGTGAGCAACGCGCGCTGCTTGGCTACGATATTGATGGGGTAGTTTATAAACTTGATCGGCTCGACTTGCAGGCGCGATGGGGCTTTGTGGCCCGCGCGCCGCGTTGGGCAATTGCATTCAAATTTCCGGCGGAGCAGGCGACGACCATCCTTGAAGATATCGAAATTCAGGTGGGGCGAACAGGCGCGTTAACCCCAGTTGCCAAACTTAGGCCCGTTACGGTCGGCGGTGTTGTTGTATCCAACGCGACCTTGCACAATGAAGATGAGATCGAGCGCAAGGGTATTTTAATCGGCGATACGGTGACCATTCAACGGGCCGGGGACGTGATCCCGCAAGTAATTGGCCCGGTGTTGGATAAACGTCCAGCGGATGCGCGGGCGTTTGAGTTTCCGACCCATTGCCCGATTTGCAATTCGCCTGCGGAACGAGAGCTGAACGAAAAAACAGGCAAGCTTGATGTGGTGCGTCGTTGTACTGGTGAGTTGATTTGTCCGGCACAAGCTGTGAACCAACTCAAACATTTTGTTTCCCGCGATGCGTTGGATATTGATGGCTTAGGGTCAAAGCAAATCGCCGCCTTTTATGCAGAAGGACGGGTAAAGTTTGCAGCGGATATTTTTACACTGCGCGAGCGTGATGCTGAGGCTTTTAAGAAGCTGAAGGACCAAGAAGGTTGGGGCGCTACCTCTGTACGCAAGCTGTTTGATGCGATTGATGATCGTCGGGCGCCAGAACTCGACAAGTTTATTTTCGCGTTGGGCATTCGCCATGTGGGCAGCACAACCGCTGCGATGTTTGCGAAGAATTTCGGCACGTTTGAAAATTTCATGCAGGCTTGCATTGATGCTGGATCAGGGAATGTCGCTGCGCGTGAAAATCTTTTGTCAATCGATGGGATTGGTGAAACGGTCGTTCAATCGGTTGTCGGGTTTTTTGCGAACGAGCAAAATAGAGCTGCAATGGATGCACTTTTGGCACAAGTGAAACCTGTTGAATATGTTGTCGCGTCTGGCGGTGATAGTCCTGTTGCAGGCAAAACTGTGGTGTTTACGGGCTCGTTAGAACAAATGTCACGTTCGGAAGCCAAAGCCATGGCTGAACGGCTTGGGGCAAAAGTTTCTGGTTCGGTTTCGGCCAAAACTGACTTACTGGTTGCGGGGCCGGGTGCTGGTTCAAAGCTTAAAAAGGCGCAAGAGCTAGGCATTGAGACAATGGACGAAGATGGATGGTTCGACCTTGTGGGTCGCTAGCCTTTCTGATGTGTGCAATTTTGTCCAAGACGAATTTGCAATCCTGGTTTAGTCTTTATGCCTATGGAGATGATTTCCCAAAAAGATGCAGTTTGCATGGAGCTAGAAAGTGGTGAGCGCGCCAAGTTCTGGCGTGAGGAAACCTATGACAGTTTGGAGTGTCTAAAGGCGACATTTCTGCGGCATGAGTTTTCGCCCCACACCCACGAAACGTTTGTGATTGGTGCGGTTGTTTCAGGCTATCAGCGTCACAAGCTAAAGGGTTCAGAATCCGTGGGCGGACCCGGTTCTGTCTTTATGATCAATCCTGAAGATGTGCATGATGGTCGCCCGATGGAGATGGGCTATAGCTACCGTATGTTTTACCCATCCGTAAAACTGATGGATGAAATCGCTGCAGGCTTGCCGGGGAAACGCCAGACTGGTTCTTTGTTCTTTCGCGACCTGATGCTTGAGGATGCCCGTATCGCTCAGGCATTAATTCAAACCCATAATGTGCTTGAAACGAGCCCGGACCAGTTGGAAAAGGACGAAGCCATTTTTTGCTCGTTTGGTGCGCTTATTGATCATTACGGTAGCTGGTCCACTGGTGTTTTACAAAAGCGAGAGCCAAAAGCGATAGAGCATGTTTGTGAATATATGCACGCTCATTTTGGTGACGACATCAATTTGGAAATGTTGGCGAACATTGCTGGCATGAGCAGGGCATACTTTGTGCGGGTTTTCAGAAAACACATGAACCAAACCCCACATAGTTATCTCACCGATATTCGTATTCGTGGCGCACGCAAAATGCTGCATCAAGGTCAAAACCCGATGAATGTTGCTATTGATTGTGGGTTTTTCGACCAATCGCACCTCAATCGGCAGTTCAAACGCCGCATTGGCACCACCCCCGGTGCATTTAAAGATATGCACGCCCAATAGCGCCAATTGTTGTGCAATATCGTCCAATTGATTTTCAAATAAGTTGCTATAGATAACGTTCTATAGGGGAGAATTTATGAGTAACTCAGAAGCCGCACGATTACCGCGCAGTGATTTCAACGAGGGTATACGCGCCATTGCGCCGTTGGTCATCGCCGCCTTTCCCATAGCATTGGTGTTTGGTGCGCTTGCGGCTCAAAAAGGTCTGACCCCGTTTGAAACCATGTTGATGAGCGGTGTGGTGTTCGCTGGCGGATCACAGTTTGTCGCCATTGATTTCTGGGCGACCCCAGTGCCTTGGATCGCGATTACCATCAGCGCCTTATTGGTCAATATCCGGCATATTTTGATGAGCGCATCGCTTGGCAGCAAAACCCGACAAATGGGATTTGGAAAGCAGCTTATTGCATTTGGTTTTCTTGCCGACGAGGTGTGGGCTTTGTCCGAACACCGAGCACGCAAAGAGGGCACAAGCTTCGCCTTTATGATGGGGCTTGCATTGCCGTTTTACGTCAATTGGGTGGTGACAACCGGGGTGGGCGCGAGCCTTGGTACTATGCTGGCTGATCTTGATCCGGCCAAATGGGGCTTGGACTTTGCCTTTCCGGCAATATTTATCGGTTTGATTATGGGCTTCTGGCAAGGCAACAAAACCGGGATGATATTGGCGGCAAGTGGACTGAGCGCGATTGCCTGCAAAGCATATGTTCCGGGCGCTTGGTACATCGCCGCTGGCGCTGTGGCAGGTGTCGTGGTTGCTGCGTTTCTTGCTGACCCACAGGTCGAGGGAGAGTAAGATGCAGTCGTTTTTTCAAGTCGACCCGGCTGTACTGCTCGCCATCATTGGTATGGGCATCGCTACATATCTGACCCGGATCGCTGGTTTGGTGTTGGTGCGCTTTGTTGATTTGCGTGGACGCACACGTGCGGCGCTTGAAGCTGTGCCGGTTGCTGTTTTGATGTCTGTAATCGCGCCGACAGTTTTGGCCACGGGCATTGCAGAAACATCGGCAGCGATTGTGACCATGCTGGCGGCGACACGATTGCCGTTGCTCGGGGTGGTTGTGGTCGGCGTTGTTAGCGCCGCCACATTTCGAGCAATGCTGGGGGCAATTTAAACAAGGCCCAACAGGCTGCCGACAAGTGCGCCGAGCAGCACCACAATCCATGGTGGTGTTTTCCAAACGGTGAGCAACAAAAATGCTGCTGCGCCAAGGGCGAAATCAGCAGCCGATAGAATGCTGCTTTGCCAAATCGGCGCGTAAAATGCACCGGCCAGCAACCCCACAACCGCTGCGTTGGCCCCAGTTAACACGGAGCGCGCTTTATTTGCTGAACGGAGTTGATGCCAATAGGGCATGATGGCGTAGACCAGCAAAAAGCCGGGCAGGAAGATGGCAATCGTTGCAACAATCGCATTGCCAAATGCCATGGGCATCGGCGCGCTTGCTGCCCCCAAAAAGGCCGCGAAACTAAATATCGGGCCGGGCATGGCTTGGGTCATCCCATAGCCAGCAAGGAATGTGTCTTTGCTCACAAGCCCGTTGCCCACAATCTCGGTTTCAAGTAGTGGAAGAACGACATGCCCGCCACCAAATACCAGTGCGCCAGCCCGATAGAAACTATCGAACAGTGCAATTCCATTGCTCTGGACGGTTTGGGCGAGCACGGGTAAACCAAGCAACAGCACGACAAATGCTGCGAATGCTACTTGTGCTGCTGGCTTCGCGATATTGATTGGATCGGGAGTTGAGTTGGTTTTCTCTTCGTTCGATTTGATCACTAATGCCCCAACAAGTGCGCCAAGCACAATGGCCCCGACTTGACCTAGTGGGCCGGTCACTAAAGTAACAAAGGCAAGCGCTGCAACAGCAATTGTTGCTGTGGTTTTCGTGTTGCACAGGGACTTTGCCATGCCAAGAACGGCTTGCGCCACCACAGCAGTTGCGACAATTTTTAGGCCGTGGATCATGCCCAGACCGAAAATTCCTGTTAGCGTATCCGCGTAAAGCGCAAACAGAACCAAAAGGGCTGCAGACGGAAACGTGAAAGCAACAAACGCTACTATGCCGCCCAAAATACCGCCGCGTTGTAAGCCAAGGGCGAAGCCGACTTGTGAACTGGATGGACCGGGCAGGAATTGGCACAGGCCAACAAGGTCCGCATATTCTGCTTGTGTGAGCCATTTGCGCTTTTGCACAAACTCGGCATGGAAAAAACCCATATGCGCCACTGGGCCGCCAAATGAGGTGAGGCCAAGTTTGCCAAAGGCAGAAAGAATTTCAAAAACCGGGCGCGACATTCGCTTGATGTCCTTATTCAAATGCCGCGCTCACTAAACTTTAAATTGCTTTAGTTGCGTCAGCCAACCAAGCTTTTGACTTATCGTCTAATTGTGACGATGCCATCTCATTGCACTTTTCATGATAATCATTGAGCCAAGAAATCTCGTTGTTCGTCATCAAAGATTTATCGATCAAGCGCGTGTCGATTGGCGTAAAGGTGATGGTTTCAAATGTATAGAAGGGCGTTTTCTCGGTGCTATGTGGGCTTTCGATCACAACGAGCAAGTTCTCAATGCGAATGCCATATCCGCCTTCAATATAGTAGCCTGGCTCATTTGAAATAATGTTGCCAAGTTCGAGCGGCGAAGTATTCTTTTTGGAAACGCCACATGGCCCTTCATGCACGCCCAAAAAGGCACCCACGCCATGGCCAGTTCCATGGTCATAGTCTAGTCCTTGTGCCCAAAGAAATTGCCGGGCCAAAACGTCTAGTTGAACGCCAGTCGTGCCTTTTGGGAATTGAGCAAGACTAAGGGCAATCATGCCTTTCAAGACAAGCGTGAAGTCCCGTTTTTGTTCAGGCGTTGCAGGGCCAGTGGCCATGGTGCGGGTGATGTCTGTTGTGCCGTCAAGATATTGACCGCCGCTATCAACCAGCATCAGTTCACCTGGGACCAAACGTCTATCCGAGTTTTCGGTTACCCGATAATGGCACATCGCGCCGTTCGCACCCGAGCCAGAAATGGTCTCAAAACTGATGTCGACGAATGAATTGGCTTGGCGTCGAATTTGTTCAAGGTGTTTGACGATTTCGATTTCGGTCAACTCGCCTTTTGGCGCTTCTTCATCAAACCAAGATAGGAATTTGGCCATGGCCGCAGAATCAAGGCGTTGAGCAGATTTCATTCCATTGATTTCAACTGCATTTTTGAGAGACTTTGTGCGCAAGACGGGGTCCGGATCTTTAATCAGCTTGCCGTCTGCGTCCAAAACAATGTTTGCCAGTTTCGACGGACATGTATTGCCATCGAGCCAGATTGTTTTTCCCTTGCTGAGCGCCGCCAAATCTGCCTCAAGCTTTTTGATCGGATGAAGAGAAATGGCGTCACCCAGTTCGTTTTTGAGCAGGTCTGTGATTTTTTCAGGCTGAACATAGAGCTTTGCAGCGCCGGATTGCTCGACAGTGGCGAAGCCCAAGGTTACTGGCGTGTTAGGAATGTCAGAGCCGCGAATATTGAACAACCAACAAAAACTTTCTGGCAATGTCAGCACAATGGTGTCTGCGCCGCGTTCTTTAATTTTGTTAGCGAGGTCTGCGATTTTGTCGGTAGCCGACTTCCCGGTTTGCTCGATTGGTAACGTAAAAATTTTGCTGGTTGGTGGCTTTGGCCGATTGGCCCACGTTTCATCGACCAAGTTGGCGCATTCGATCAGTTCAATATCGGCGCTAGATAGAGCGCTGCGCAGTGCTTTTATGGCGTTTGGGGTGTGCAACCAACCATCAAACCCAACTTTTGCACCAGCTGGCAGTGCGTCGATGAGCCATGCAGACGCAGCGTTCGGTTTCATTTCAATGATTTCCATGGCGTCAGTATCTGTTTGGGCGGGGGCCTGAATTGTATATCTGCCATCAACACAAAGTGCGGCACGATCTTGGGTGATAATTGCATAGCCTGCTGATCCAGTGAAGCTTGCAATATAGGCTAGTCTTTCGTCGCCCTCAGGCACGTTTTCACCGCGATGCGCGTCATCTCGCGGTACAAGAAAGGCATCAACATTGGCGTTGGCCATTGCTTTGCGCACGGCGGACAGCCGAGGCGCAACGGTGCTCGGATCGGTTTTGTCGTTGAAATGCTGCAATTGCGTTGTGCTGTCATTGTTTAACATGCGGTTTTTACCTTTTGGATGGTGTGCAGGGCATTCCGAAAACGCATGGCTGCGGTGCGCGTTTGGTCCTACCTAAATTTTTTTACTACGCTACATTGATTTCACAAATTCAAAAAAGCAACCCCACAAGTTGTGGAAACATTAGGAGTTTTGAAATGACACAGTCAGCTGGATTTTTCCGTAGTGTTGTTGATGCGATGATCTCTTCTCGCACTTTAAAAGCCGAACGTCAGGTTGCTCAATTTTTGAAGACACAAGGACATGATGCGATCAACAATGATCGTATGAACGGATTTTGATTTAGGTGCGAACGCCCAACTTTCTTAGGATTTTAAAAATGGCCAAAACTGGTTTCTTCCGCAATGTAATGGACGCAATTGTTTCTTCACGCAGCAAACATGCTGAGCGTGAAGTTGCTCGCTTTGTAGAAACAAACGGCTATCGCCGGTTGTTGAACGAGCAACGTTCAACCGGTGGCATGTAAGGTTTTACCTTAAGCCTCACGTTGCAATCTAAGAATTGTCCAATCGCCCTTTTCGACACGTTCGAGAAGGGCGATTTTGTTTGTTTCGTAGGCTTGGATCACATTATCAGCCTGCCGCGTTAAAAGCCCTGCTAGAATAACAATGGCGCCTTCGCTGGTGTGCTTGGCAATATCTGGTGCCAACTCAACCAACGGCCCTGCCAAAATATTGGCCAGCACCAAGTCAAACGGACCTTTTTCCACGAAGATAGGATGGTCCATGCCGGTTGAAACCGCCGTTTCAATTTTGTCAGCGACATCATTGATTTTAGCGTTTTCAAGGGCAACCTCAATTGCCTTTTTGTCGATATCAGTCGCTAGAATTTTCTGATCAAACCGTTTGGCAGCCGCGATTGCCAGAATACCGCTTCCCGTTCCAAGGTCTAATATATTAGCTGGTGTTGTGTCTGAGTTCGCTACTGTTGAAATTGCCTGCAAACAACCCGTTGTTGTTTCGTGGTGGCCAGTGCCGAATGCTTGGCCTGCATCAATTTTAATTGCGATCTTACCAGTCGGGAGCGGTGTTTCGTCGTGGCTCCCATGGACGAAAAATTCTCCCGTATCGATGGCGGACAGACCTTCCAGCGAGTGCGCAACCCAGTCTTTATCCGGCACCGGCTGAATGGAAAACTCGACTTTGCCTTTCAACAGGCTTTTGGCCAATGCGTTGAACCGTTCGACGTCGGGCTTTTGGTCGCAAGTCGCCTCGAATACCCAGTCCCCATCAGCATTTTCAAACGCCGAAGCTGACAGCGCCAATCCATATTCTTCCATCACGGCGTCCGCGAGGGCGAAAGCATCTTGTTTGGACATTGGGACGGTGATTTGTTCAAGGGTCATCGAAAGGCTCCTAATTTAATGCGGTTATGAATTATCGTGGCTGTTTGGTCAATTTATTTGCTGACAAATGCTGTCGATAGATCTAAATTGTTCTTGTTTCGTTCACTTGCATATAAGGGATTCTTTTTTATGGAATTGGAACAATTTATCGTTGAAGCAAAGGCGCGAACATACGTTTCGGGTGGGAAGACGAGTGCTTCGAGCCGATCAAATTCGCACGACTTGCGTTATGAAAATGGCGAATGGTCCTATTTGGACAGCTATTTTGGTGGCACTGACTTTGTCGGGCAGGAAGCCGTTTGGTGTAATGGAGAGCCTTTATGGTCGATGTGCTATTATGGCCAAATCCTAAAGGCGGGCCTAATTGATGCAGAACGAGCTGGCGAAACCATTTTGGCCGCGTTGAGCGAAATGTACGCGCAAGGTCGTTTTCTAGGCGGTTTTAAATGGTCAGGACCGCACGGGGATTATGTTGATAGTTCAGTAGGTGATGTGTCTTCATTTGAAGGCAAAGAAGTTATTATTGTTGGCGACGATATTGCTTATCAACTTCGATATTTTGGCGGTCTAATCAAGGCCTAATCAGGCGCGCTTAATAAAACTCTCGAGTACTTTTTTACGCCCAACAGACGGAAAATCAATTGTTAGCTTGTTGCCGTCTACGCTAGCGATAATGCCTTCACCGAATTTGAGGTGCAAAGCTTTGTCACCCGGTTTGAATGAGGATGACGACGAACTGGACGATGATCCCGAACGGGCGACCATTTCGCCCTCTATGGTTGGGCCTTTGTCATAACCACGGTCTTTGTGCTGTTTTTGAGCGCGTTGCCAACCCGGTGTTTCATAAACGCTATCAAACGGGTCGCGGTTATCGAATTTTGACGCTGTATTTCTGCCACCATAATTGTATCCGCCATAGCTTGACCCTGTGTCTTTAACCTCAACGGCATCTGCAGGCAGTTCGTCCAGAAAACGTGAGGGCAGTGCGGTCTGCCAAAGCCCATGAATGCGTCGGTTTTGCGCCACAGTCAGTTTTGCACGTTTTTTGGCGCGGGTAATGCCCACATAGGCAAGGCGACGTTCTTCTTCTAGTCCGGTGCGTCCACTTTCATCCAGCGAACGCTGATGAGGGAACAGCCCTTCTTCCCAACCGGGAAGGAATACAGTGTCAAACTCCAAGCCCTTGGCTGCGTGCAAGGTCATAATAGAAACCGCATCTTCATTGCCATCGCCACTATCGCGTTCCATCACCAATGAGACGTGTTCTAGGAAACCGCCCAATGTTTCAAACTCTTCCATGGAACGAATGAGTTCTTTTAAGTTTTCCAACCGACCGGGCGCGTCTGCTGAACGGTCGTTTTGCCACATTTGGGTGTAACCGCTTTCGTCCAAAATGGCCTCGGCGACTTCGGCGTGTGGCAAATTTTGTAACCGCGATGCCCAATCATCAAACTGGGAAATCAACATACGCAAAGTGGATCGCTGCTTAGGTTTAAGCTCGTCGGTTTCGATCAAATCGCGTGTGGCTTGGATCAGCGGAATATTGGCGGCTCTGGCGGCGTCGTGCAATATGCGGATGGTCGCGCCGCCTAATCCACGTTTTGGCAAATTGACGATACGCTCAAATGCCAAATCATCGGCTTGTTGCGTTGTCGCACGCAAATAGGCGAGAGCGTCGCGAATTTCTTTGCGTTCATAAAAGCGCGGACCACCGATTACGCGATAGTTCAAACCAAGCTTGATAAACCGCTCTTCAAACTCGCGCATTTGAAACGATGCCCGAACCAAAATTGCCATTGAGTTGAGCTTGTGGCCTTGGCGCTGGAATTGTTCAATTTCTTCGCCGATGGTGCGGGCTTCTTCTTCCGAATCCCAAACAGACGTGACGGAAACGGGTTCACCTTCTTCACCGACATCGGTTTGCAATGTTTTGCCCAACCGATCTTCATTGTGCGATATCAAGTGAGAGGCAGCGCGTAAAATTTTTGACGTGGATCGGTAATTGCGTTCAAGTCGGATGACTTTGGCGCCCGGGAAGTCTTTTTCGAAGCGCAAAATATTATCGACCTCGGCACCGCGCCAGCCATAAATCGACTGGTCATCATCGCCCACAACACATACATTTGAGTTGCCTTGCGCAAGCAACCGAAGCCACAAATATTGGGCAACGTTTGTATCTTGATACTCGTCCACCAGCATATATTTGAAACGCTTGTGGTATTCTTGGAGGACGCCGGGATTGTCTTTTAAAACGCGGATACATTCCAGAAGCAGATCGCCGAAATCCGCAGCGTTCAGCGTTTTCAGCCGTGCTTGATAGGCAGCATATAGTTTCGCACCTTTGCCATCAGCAAAAGCACCGGCATCTGACATGTCCAACTGCTTGGGTTGCAGTCCTTTATTCTTCCAGCCGTCGATCATATGAGCGAGTTGGCGGGCGGGCCATCGCTTTTCGTCGATATTTTCAGCTTGCAGCAATTGCTTGAGCAGTCGAATTTGATCGTCAGTATCAAGAATGGTGAAATCTGATTTCAGACCAACGAGTTCGGCGTGACGTCTTAAGATTTTCGCACCGATTGAGTGGAATGTGCCAAGCCACGGCATCCCTTCTACGGAGCCGCCTACAAATTTAGCAATCCGTTCTTTCATCTCGCGGGCGGCTTTGTTGGTAAAAGTCACCGCCAGAATTTCATGGCCACGGGCTCTGCGTGTTGCAAGAATGTGCGCGATGCGGGTGGTCAGAACGCGGGTCTTACCCGTTCCTGCACCAGCCAGAACGAGTAGGGCGCCATCAATCGATTCAACGGCGTCTTGTTGCTCGGCATTTAGGCCTTCAAGATACCGGGGCGCACCGCCGCCAAATTGGGACGTAATGGGGCCAGGTTGTGAGCTCGGTGCTTTGCCAGGTCTTGGACTCATAGTCTTGCAATCATTACGTGCGCTCGAATCTTGTTTTGTTCTTTATATGCCACCTGCATATATTTGTATATGCGGAGGTGCATGCCGAATTGTCATATCGCTGTTGTAATGGGCGACTAATCGAAGTCGCGGTTTAACCCACAACTCAGGAACCGCTTAACATGAAATCCGCTCACATTTTGGGTGCAATTGCATTTAGCGCTGTTAGTTTTACAGCCCTTAGTGCTGCTGCTGCCCCACATTTCAACCGAATCGCAAGTTTTCCAGTTGCCAGCAACATTCCAGCTGACATGGACGCCAAAAGTGAATCTTCGTCTGAAATTATTGCCGCGACAGAAGACGGCATGACCTTGGTTTATTCCGACAGCCCTTTGGGCGGACTTGGATTTGTCGACATAGCTGATCCCAAAGCGCCAAAACCTGCTGGTTTTATGGCACTTGGAGGTGAACCAACTTCCGTTTCTATTGCTGCAGGTATAGCATTTGTTGGTGTCAATACATCTGAGAGCTATGTCGCGCCGTCAGGCAATTTGGCAATTATCGACATCGCAAGCAAAACCGTTGTTGCGAGTTGCGATCTTGGTGGTCAGCCGGACAGTGTTGCGGTTTCAAAAGATGGCTCACTGGTCGCGGTTGCGATTGAAAATGAGCGTGACGAAGACCTAAATGACGGCGAACTTCCTCAATTGCCAGCTGGCATGGTGACAATCTTTGATATCGAAAGTGGCATGGCTAACTGCGATAGCATGAAGGTTGTTGATCTTACGGGCCTTGCTGAGATTGGTGGGACCGATCCTGAAGCTGAGTTTGTTGACTTCAATTCGCAAAATGAAATCGTTGTTTCCATGCAGGAAAACAACCACTACGCGATCATTGATGGCAAAACGGGTGAAGTTAAAAATCATTTCTCTGCCGGTTCTGTAGATCTTGAATATATCGACATTGATGAAGAACGTGCTTTTACATTCGATGGTGCTCAAGCTGCGCGTTTGCGCGAGCCAGATGCGGTGAAATGGTTGGATGATAATCGTTTTGTTGGCGCCAATGAAGGTGACTATAAAGGCGGATCGCGTAGCTTCACCATCTACAATAAAGATGGCTCTGTTGCTTTTGAATCCAATACTTCTTTGGAAGTTTTGGCCGCTCGAGCTGGTCATTACCCAGAAAAACGCTCCGGCAATAAAGGTGTTGAACCTGAGGGTTTGGCAACAGGGAAATTCGGCGACGACATGTATTTCTTCGTTCTTTTGGAACGTGCTTCAATGGTTGGTGTTTACAAAGACACAGGTGCGGCGCCTGAGTTCGTTCAACTTTTGCCATCTGGTATTGGACCAGAAGGCGCGTTGACTATTCCTTCTCGCAATCTTTTCGTTTCAGCAAACGAAGTCGATTTGATTGAAGATGGTGGTGTTCGCTCCCACGTCATGATTTATGAATTGCAGGATGCACCAGCGGCCTATCCACAAATCATGTCGGACATGGCGGATGAGCATCGGCCAATCGGTTGGGTAGCGCTGTCGGGTCTGGTTGCTGATGCTGATGTGGCTGGCAAACTTTATGCCGTCAACGATAGTTTCTTGCGTGCGCAGCCTTCAATTTACGAAATTGATGCGACGTCAAAACCTGCAAAAATCACCAAACGTATTGGTGTAACCCGTGACGGTGCGCCTGCCCAAAAGCTTGACCTTGAAGGCATTGCTTTGGACGGCAAGGGCGGCTTCTGGCTTGCTTCAGAAGGCCGGACAGATCGTTTGATCCCACATGCCATTTACAATGTGAATGCCAAGGGCGAAATCAAAGCCGAAATCCCGTTCCCTGCTGAATTGTTGGCTGTTGAGAAGCGTTTTGGATCAGAAGGTATCACGGTTGTTGGCGAAGGTGACGACACGGTTTTGTGGATCGCGATCCAACGTGAGTGGAAAGATGACCCCAAAGGCCAAGTGAAATTGGTTTCTTACAAGCCATCAACCAAAGAATGGGGCGCTTTGCGCTACCAACTTGAAACTGGCGAAAAAGGCTGGGTTGGCCTATCAGAAATTACCGCGCATGGTGACTATGTCTATATCGTTGAGCGTGACAACCAAATTGCTGAAAATGCAAAGATCAAAAAGCTATATCGCGTAAAACTTGCAGATATGGTTCCAGCGGCTCTTGGTTCAGAGTTGCCGGTCGTAGCTAAGGAAGAGGTTCGTGACTTCTTGCCCGACTTGAAATCGCTGAACGGATACGTTCAAGATAAAATCGAAGGCTTTGCAATTGATGCGTCTGGCGAAGGTTTTGCGATGACGGACAATGACGGTGTGGATGACCATTCCGGCGAGACATTGTTCTTCTCTATCGGCAAGATGTAGCATCAAAGTTGAATTGAGTTTTAAACGCCCGGGTCTTGGACCTGGGCGTTTTTTTGTGCATGTTCAACATAGCAAGGAGCGGGTGATGTCGATAGTTGATGTAATTTTGTCTTTTGATGGCAAGCATGTTGATGAATTAAAGCTTGCGGTAAAAAATGGAATTTCTGGTGCTGAATGGCATCAAGTCGCGACGTATTTTTCACATCCAGACACAAGGCTCCAAGCCAGTGCAACTTGGTTGGTGAAAACTGCGCTTGAACAGTCAAAGCCGGTGCCATCTGACGTAGTCGATAGCCTGTTGTCAAATTCAGCGCTGCTTACGGGATGGGAGGCAAAGCTTCACCTGCTACAGTCAATTCAGTTCTTAGATATTGACGATGCGCAAACGCAAAATGTGCGTGGGTTTATTAAATCTTGTGAAGCAAGCAGCAAAACTCTATTGCGCGTATGGGCACTCGACGCGTTTGTGCGGTTGAATTGCAATGATGAGATTGGCGTTGATATAGCGAAAGGCAAAACCCAATCGGCCCTCAAAGATGATGCAGCTTCAATGCGCGCTCGCGCACGAAACCTTTGCAATGAGTTCCCCCAATTGGCCAAGATTTAAATATCAATTCAAAAATAGTCCTACAGATGCTCTTCGCGGCTTTGTTCGACTAGAGCTTTGTTGAAGCTTGAAAGCGCGTCGACATGTGTGACCCATCCGACTTGGCGCATGCGTTTGCCGGTTCCTTCCATCACTGGAAGTCGTGATTTGTGGGTGGCGTCGAATGCACGAAGGGCGTTTTCCAGCGTGTCCTTGGATTTTAGCCAAGGCTTACCGGAAAGGATGTCGAAGGGTTCTTCCTCCCCCTCCTTATCAAATGGCGTCATGAAATCGCGCACCCGGAAATACTTCACAAAATGCCGGTGTGGGCCTTCTTCCAGCATGATGCCACGGGTGTAAAGTTGCCAGTAGAAGAATGACCGGCCCATAACGGCTTGGCTGATGCCGGTGGAAATAGACACTGCAAACAGCAAAGCAATTGAGAATGCAAAACCGCCGGTAAGTTCAAAAATCATAACGGTAGTGGATATTGGTGCGCCAAGCACTGCAGCGGCGACAGCTCCCATGCCAATGATGGCGTAGAGTGCCTCGGATGAGGCCATTTGTGGGAACAAGGCGGCCGCCATTAATCCAAATGCGCCGCCGGTCATCGCCCCCAAATACAGGGCCGGGGAAAATATCCCGCCGCCCATTCGCGACGCGAGCGTGATCGCCGTTGCTGCGGTTTTCGCGATGATGAGCGCCAGCATGGTTTGTAAGGACCAATGGTTGGTCAATGCCCCGTCGGTTGCTTCATATCCAACGCCCAGAATTTGCGGGAAGAACAGCGCGATGAACCCGACCGCCGCGCCACCGATGACTGGGCGGAAATAGTCTTTGATTTTGAAATGCCGCGCCACCCAGTCACTACCGATAAGTGAGGTTTGGAAGCAAATAGCAACGATTGCACAGGTAACACCCAACAGGGCGAAAGCCGGAATTTCCCAATAGGACGTTATTTGAAAATCAGGCACCAAAAATGCAGGATTGTCGCCAAACCAGCCACGAGACATGGTGGAAGCAATAACGGATGCGATGACAACGGGCACAAATGCGGACATCGCGAAGTGGCCAAGAATGACTTCATGGGCGAACAAAACACCAGCGATTGGCGCGTTAAAACTGGCTGAAATCGCTGCTGCGACACCGCAACCCAGCATAATCCTACGGGCGGAAGGGGGCAGTTCGAAATATCGAAATAATGCTTTTGAAACGGAGGCGGCGAAATAAACAACTGGACCCTCACGGCCTGCGCTGCCGCCAAATCCCAGTGTTATTGCCGATATCGCAGTGCCAACCAATGCTTCTTTGAGGGAAAGCTTTTTCCCGTCATGTGCGCGGGCTTCGATGACGTCCGCGACGCCACCATGTCGCGATTTTCGGCGAAAAAACAAAATTAGGCCAACAAGGCATCCACCAACGAGGGGGCCGCCAAAAGTGAACCACCAAGGCAGTGACGCTAACTTATCCAAAAAGCGTTCTGAAGTGGTGCCCAACCAGAGAAATTGCAGCCAACCGATTAGGGATCGAAAGAGAATCGCGACAGCGCCACCGGCAACACCTGCGCCAATAGATAGAAGCCACATTTTTGGCTGTTGGGCAGATCTAAATGACGCGAGGTGAGGGTGCACCCAGCGATAAACAACACGATAAATGAGGCGTGCATTTTTTGCCATTTTTGCGCGCGATCCCCCTAAAACCGCACTTGATCGTTAGTTTGTGATAGGCCTGTTTGACGCAGTTGTGCAAGAGGAAATAGCCTAAAGCGGTGATTTCACATGTGAATTGCCCATTCTTGCGACAATTTATGGTGACGAGCGGCTTACAAACGCATAGTGTTTTAAGTGAGTTTTGGAATTTTAAATGAACTTTGAAATGCTGCGGTTAGCTCGTTGTTAAATCGGCTTTATATTGTTGTTGGTGTTGTTGTTATTCTGCTGCTCGCGGCAGCATTTGTTGTGCCGCGGCTTTATGATTGGTCGCCTTATCGCGACCGCATGCAAGAAATCGCTTCTCAAGCGTTGGGGACACCTGTTGCGATAAATGGCGACTTATACTTCACGTTGTTGCCTCAACCGCAAATGCGTATGTCCAAGGTTGTTGTTGGCCCCGAAGATTCTCCTATTGCAGAAATTGAACTTGTTGCCGCCGATTTGGCGCTCATGCAGTTTTTGCGTGATTTTTATGAAGTGCAAAAACTGGTGCTGCACACGCCCACATTTCACTTAACAGTCGCGGAAGATGGCGGCTTTGAAATGCCGTTCTCGCTGGCGCAAAATGGTGGACGTGACAATGTTGCGATCCAGGATGCGCAGATCAACAATGGCAGTTTTTTACTGAGCGACATGCGATCCGACGAACATTGGCGTGTTGACGACATTCATGGAAATCTGAGTGTGACGGCCCTAAGGGGGCCATTTGCCTTTAATGGAAACGGTCGCCTAGACGAACGAGAGTTTGCCTTGCGGGTCAATACTTCGGATGTAAACGTGCGTGGTGATATCCGCATAAGTTCGTTTTTGACCCCGGCTGATAAGAGTTTTTCGCTTTCTAGTGAAGGGCTTTTGACCACCGCTGCTTTGTCGCCGTTTTATGATGGAGACCTCACCCTTCGCATTGCGCCACAAAATTTGGCTGAAAACGAAGTGCGCGGTGACGCAATTTTGGAAGCAAAAGTTCAGCTTGAGCCAGAGCGTTTTAAATTGACTGAATACTCATTGCTGCCGGATGAAAACCGTGCTGGAACCCGGTTGACAGGTGCTGTTGATTTGCGACTTGGGGCCGACCGTCAATTTGATGCGGTTGTTTCGGGCGGCGTGGTCAATTTGCTACCGGATGATGCGTTGAATGTGGGGGAAGATGACCCCTATGCGCTGGTGTCGTTGATTACTCAATTGCCCGCCCCACCGGCACTGGGTAATGTTGCCGGGACCATATCGGTTGATATTACAGAGTTGGGATTGCGCTCGATTGCGCTGAGGAATGTGCTTCTTGACGCCACGACAGATGGTGCGGATTGGCAGATTGAGAACTTTAGCGCCAAGCTACCCGGTGATAGCGCACTGAACCTTGCTGGCAAGTTGATCGATGCGCAGGGGTTTGCCGCATTTGACGGTAAGATGTCGCTTGATACTGATCGCTTGGATGCATTGGCCCGATCGTGGCGTGCATTTGGGGAAAGCAATCCGCTTTTCGGTGCCAAGGCGAGCTTGGTTGGTGACGTGGACTTTTCATCTTCAGGTGCAACTTTTGAAAACTTGGAATTTAATCTGGACGGGTTTGCCGTGCAGGGCCGTATAGACTGGCGTGAGGAAGAGATAAGACGTTTGAGCGTTACTGCTCAAATCGGTGCATTTGATCAAAAGGCAACTGAACAATTGCTTGGTTTGCTGCCCGATCCAAACCGTGCGAACAAATCTTTAAGTAGTTTCCCCGCAGGCACATTTGAGATGAGCGCCAATAGTTTGGGGCTTGGGGGGCAGCTTGCAAAAGATGTATTGCTCGAAACGGCTTGGACAAAAGACGGGGTAGAGGTTGAGCTGCTTCGAATTGGCAATATTGCCGATATTCGCCTCGATGGAAGCGGGCAGCTGCAAGGAACTGTCCAAGCCCCTCAATTGGTGCGGGGTAAGTTGCGTGCTGATTTGCAGCCTGATGCGGATGTTGCAGCACTTTGGTCCATTTTGCCATTACCAAAATTGCATTCTTCAATTGAAAATATTTTTTCCGCCAATCGACCGGCGCGTTTTGATTTTGATCTGTCCGAACCGGGTGGAGATGCGTCGCAGAAACTACTGTTAACCGGCGGTGCAGGCGACCTAAGCATGAACGCTGAGTTTGCGCTGAGCGAAGGGCTGGTGACGGCGTTTACATCGCCTTCTGAGGGCACACTACAAATCAATGCGCCATCAACCAATTCGCTTTTTGCACAATTGGGCATTCAAGACGCAGAGTTTGATACCGCTGCGGAAGCGGAGCTTGCCATTGAGTATAAGGGAACCATTTTCAACAGCGTCGATGTATCGGCACTCTATTCAAGTGCTGACAGTGCGCTGGGCTATCGCGGATCGCTAATTGTTTCGAATTTGAACCAGTTGCGGGGGCAGGGCGAGTTGCAAATTCGCCTGCAAGACCCGAGCGGGTTCTCGACTTTTCTTGGGCTGGATAGTTTTCATTTGCCCGGGCCACAAGGCAAGGCAAAGCTAAAATTCGTTGGGGCTGATGATGTTCGGTTGACTAATATTCAAGTTCGCGCTGGTGGTGAAGACATCTCTGGTGAGCTGACCCTTAAAAAACTTGCTGCCCAAAAAATCCTTACGGGTGAACTTAATGTGGGTCGACTGGATGTGAACGGTTTAGCGACGTTTTTGGGTGGACCGGCGGCGACAATTTCGTCTGGGGTCGCGCAGTGGCCGGATGGTCCATTTAATGTTGCAAACGGTGCGCGCAATAGTCGGGGCCGAGTTCATATCGAAACGCCACTTATTTTGGTCAATGGTGATGCGCTGATAAATGACGTCGGCTTTGACCTGACGTGGACGAACACTGAAAACCGTATTCGCAATCTGGTTGGTGGACGAGGACAGGGCGAAATATCAGCCGATATCTCAATTTGCTGCCACAGTTCGGTTGTCTCAAAGCAAGTTTCTGGCCGGTTTGGGCTTGATGGCATTACGATGGAAGACTTGTTTCCGTCGGCCATCAATGAACGGATATCGGGAGAAATTTCGGGGAGCGGCCAGTTTTCAGGATCTGGTGAGGATTTTCTTGCTGTCTTCAACAGTTTGGGTGGTGACGGCAGTTTTACTGTCTATGGCTTGACGATTAAAGACTTTGACCCAAACATTTTTGACAAGATTATCGCGATCAAAGATGTGCTGGCGCTCGACGCTACGGCGTTGGAGCAAAGGGTTCTTCAAGACCTTGCTGGTGCATCCTTTAATGCGCCGACGCTTGAAGGATTGTTCTCCATGGCGGCGGGGAAAATTCTTGTGAGCAACGTTTCTATGGAAGAAGCGCAGACACGCCTGTTCGGCGGCATCAGTCTTGATTTGATTGATTTTGTTCTTCAAAGCAATTGGTCGCTAACGCCAACACAAAATGTAGGCGATGGATCGGTGTTGAACGAGGCGACGGGCCGCGTGGATGTGCAAATTGATGGTACGCTTGAAGCGCCAGAATACCAAATTGACATTCAGCAAATGGTTGATTCAATCCAAGTCAAAGCGTTTGAGTTGGAATTGGAACGGCTAGAGAAATTGCGTGCAGAACAAGAAGCGCGTGCTTTAGCTCAGGCTGAAGAACAACAAAGACGCATGGCCGAACAAGCAGCGCAATTGGCTAAGGAAGAGGCAGAAAAGGCCGCGCGCGCTGCTGCAGAGCGACAAAAACGGTTAGATGAGGAGGCTGCAGCACGCGCTGCCTCAGAAGCCCTAAATCCTTCGAATGAAAACAATAGCGTGATTGAGCTGCCATCGCTAAATGGCGACGATGCGCCAATACTATTGCTGGATCCAGACGCGCTGTTTAGACCTGAATTGTTGGATCAAGCACCGATTGATTTGATAGAGGGCACCAATTAGTCGTCTGATGCGTTTTTGAGATGCTCAAGCACACAAAGACGTAGCGCTGACGCGAGATTTGTTGTTGCGCGGCTTTGGTCAATCGTTTCGATGAACTGGGTCAAACTGAGTTGGCGTTGTTTTGCCAACGCATCAATTTCAATCCAAAACTCATCCTCAAGCGCCACACTCGTGCGGTGCCCGGCAATCGTTATGGATCGCTTTTTCATGATGGTGAACTAGGGTTTTTTACGGAAAGAATCAAGGCTGACAACATTCTCAGTTTCGTCATCCTCACCCTTTTCGCCTGTTTGGTCTGCTAGTTCAGATTTCGGCTCGTCATCATCGCCATTGTCCGGCCCATCATCAGCAGGTGTAGATGCCACGGCATCACCATTTTCGTCCATCACATCAAATTGCAGCCCGAATTGAACGGACGGGTCAAAGAAGCCTTTGATGGAAGAGTAGGGAACAACAAGATGTTCAGGCTGCCCGTCAAACGACAGACCGACCTCAAAACCATTTTCGTTGATTTTTAAGTCCCAATATTGGTTTTGCAATACGATGGTCATTTCATTTTCGTATTGCTTGAGCAAGCGCTCAGACACCCGCACACCAGGGGCGGTTGTGACAAACGAAATGAAAAAGTGATGTTCGCCGGGAAGTCCGGTTTTTCCTACTTCGCTCAGCACTTTTTTAACGACACCACGTAGTGCATCTTGTGCAAGTACATCATAGCGAATGAGGTCTTCGGACATCGCATTTCCTTATTGTCACTTCGAATCCAATTGAAGACAATAACAGCCCTATAATTCGAGCGATTGCAAGAGGATAGGTGGTCAAACTTTGGAAGCGGTAAAAAATTAGTGCAGGTTTCTGTTGCCAGGTACCTGCGAACCCCGCCTAGACCCTGCTAGGGGAATAGGGCTTCAATTCGAGGTGTCGAACCGCTTACGCAGCCAAACGAGCCTCAGCGAAGTTGTCATTTGCAACTATCATAATGGCCCGATGCGGTGGTACCATGCCGAGCGAAAGCTAACCCTTTACACCCTCGTCGATCCTATTTCGCCCCCAAAATCCGTGCTTTAGCAAAGCATCAGATAAATTGGTGGAGGCGCCGGGTACCGCCCCCGGGTCCGAATGGTTTATTACGATCGCGATTTATCGCCGTAGCTGTTTCCAGCACCCCTAATATAAGCGCCTTAAACGAAATTGCAATCCATTGAGTGATGCCAATTTGCTTTACAGGCAATGTTGCTTGTGGAATCGTTACATCTGTAAAGTCACATGTTTGGAAGTGGCGGCGGATTTAATGGGAGAAAATTGGATGAGCAAGCACTTAGAAGAAATTCAAAAATATGATGCGAAGGCCGATCCGGCTGTCGTCGAAAAAATGGCGAAGACCTACCGATTGGTTCTGAGCAAGCGCGACAGCGCCTATGTTGCGGTTAGCGACGCGGCTGAATTGAAAACAGTTCGTGAGAATTTCTTGAAGAAGAAGCTTGGCTTGTCTGATAGCGACGAGAAATTGGATGCCATTATCGCTGGCGTTGCTGATGAAATGAAAGCAGACCGGATGAAAGAGCGTCTAACGTTTTATTATCTGTGCGCAAAAAAAGCAGGCAAGCTTTCAGTATTTTCTTAAGGCGCTCTGACTTGAAGTAGACAATGATTTCGGCGCCCCATGATGGCGCCGTTTTCTTGTCGCGCCAATGTGATCGCTATTTGAAATGACATGGCCAGCGGAATTGATAATGTACCTTCAAAATTGATTGGAGAATATCATTATGCAACGTCGTTCATTTCTCGTTTCTGGCCTAGCGTTTGCTGGTGCAACGCTCTTTATGAACACACCAACATTTGCGGCAGCTGAAATTTTCACGGGAATTGTGCCCGGCGTCGCCGTTGGTGGATATGATAGTGTCTCCTATTTCACGGCAGGTGAGCCGACCAAGGGTGATGAGAAGTTCTCTACGACTTATAAAGGTGCTAAATGGTTGTTTTCCAGCCAAAACAATCTGGATATGTTCGTCGCAAACCCTGAAAAATATGCGCCTCAATATGGCGGTTATTGTGCTTACGCCGCTTCAAAAGGGGCGTTGGCAAAGGGTGATCCTGAAGCTTGGACGATACATGATGAGAAACTTTATCTTAATTTCTCAAAATCGGTTCGCGGGATTTGGCGACAAGACATTCCTGGCAATATCAAAAAGGCTGACGCTAATTTTCCAGGTCTGGTTGGAAAATGATTTTGGTTTGCGCATCGGGGGCTGCCGCAGGCGCTAAGAATCATTTATATCTGACGATATGCAGACATATTTGAACTTACTCAGTCATGTGATGGAAAATGGTGTTGATCGGGGTGATCGCACGGGTACCGGCACGCGCGGCGTGTTTGGCTACCAAATGCGGTTTGATCTTCAACAAGGCTTTCCGCTGCTGACCACTAAAAAACTTCATCTCAAATCCATTGTCCACGAACTGTTATGGTTTTTGATGGGCGAAACGAACATTGCCTATTTAAAAGAGAATGGGGTGCGTATTTGGGATGAGTGGGCGGATGAAAATGGCGATTTAGGACCAGTTTATGGTTCTCAATGGCGGTCTTGGCCTGCGGGTGACGGCCAATCAATTGATCAAATTCATCGATTGGTGGACGGCATCAAGAACAACCCTAATTCGCGCCGACATATTGTTTCAGCTTGGAACCCGGCTGAAATTGAAAATATGGCGCTGCCGCCATGCCATTGTTTGTTTCAGTTCTTTGTGGCGGACGGCAAATTGTCGTGTCAGCTCTATCAACGCTCGGCGGACATATTTTTAGGCGTGCCCTTCAACATTGCGTCATATGCGTTGCTGACCCATATGGTGGCGCAGGTGACCGGACTTGAAGTGGGAGACTTTGTGCATACGTTTGGCGATGCGCATATTTATCACAATCACTTCGAGCAAGCTCGCCTTCAGCTTACTCGCACGCCAAAGCCTTTGCCCCAATTGGTGATAAACAAACAACGTACGTCGATATTTGATTTCGAGTTCGATGATTTTTCCTTTGAGAATTATAATCCCGATCCAACCATCAAAGCGCCAATTGCCGTATGAGTGAGAGTTCACTGAAAATGCTCACCCAGAAGGTAATTCAGGTTAGCGATATATATGCAGCGCGGTGCGATATAAATCGCGATGATGATTGGTATGCGCTTAAACTTACTGAGGAATTTGGTGAACAGAACGCCGAATATTTGCGTATGACAGGTAGGGCGCGAAAAAAAGGTATGAGTTCACAAGACATTCAAGCCGCCATGGGTGCGGAATGTGCGGATGTATTTGCGCATTTGATGCTATTCGCGGCGCATAACGGAATCGATTTGGAAAAAGAATTAGACGCAAAATGGCTATCGCGATTGGAACATAAAGATGGTTGATGACGTCAAAATTTCGCTGATCGCTGCTGTACCAAAAAACAACGTCATTGGCGCGGACGGCGACATGCCGTGGTATTTGCCGTCGGACTTTAAGTTTTTTAAAGCCACGACTATGGGTAAGCCGATGATTATGGGGCGTAAACAATTCGAAACCGTGGGCAAACCACTACCGGGCCGTACGAATATTGTGGTGACCCGTCAGAAAAATTATCAGCCAGATGGTGTGATTGTCATCAACGATTTTCACGCGGCAATCGATCATGCAAAGTCAATTGCGAAGGCGGATGGGTTGGATGAAGTGATGATCATCGGTGGAGGTGAGATTTATAAACTCGCCATGCCGCTTGCTGATCGGCTCTATATCACGCATATTGACGCTGAACCTGCTGGCGACACTGTTTTTCCCGAAATAGACGGGCAATGGGCCTGTATAAACAAGCCTAATGTCGTGCCTAGCGAAAAAGACACAGCAAAATATCAGATTTCGGTATACGAAAAGAGATAAAATCGGAGCGCGCATTGATCCTGAGGCGCGGTTTTCCTATATAGACAACAAAGTTTAGATCAATTGAAAGGTCTCAAATGTCTCGGAATGACAATAATAGCGGTGGCCCATGGGGCCAATCACCTGGCGGCGGCGGCGGTGGACCTCGGCGTCCAAGTGGTCCTCCTAAGCTTGAAGAAATTCTTTCCCAAGGGCGCGATCAGTTTAAAGGTGGCATACCTGGAGGCCGCTGGGGCTTCTTGATTGCTGCCGTTGTACTTTTGGGTGTTTGGTTGTCTCAAGCTGTTTATACAGTTGAAGCGCAAGAAACTGGCGTGGAATTGCTTTTCGGTAAGCCGAAACTAGAGTTATCAGAGCCTGGTCTTCATTTCCATCTTTGGCCACTTGAAACTGTTGAGAAAGTGACAACCACACAAAACCAAACACGAATTGGTTCTATTCGTGGCTCACGGACCAATCAAGGTTCTGAAGGTCTGATGCTAACAGGCGATCAAAACATTGTTGATGTTGGTTTCTCTGTGCTTTGGCGCATTGGCAACCCAGCAGACTATTTGTTTAACGTTCGCGATCCAGAAGGCGTTATGCGCCAAGCTGCAGAAAGCGCGATGCGTGAAGTTGTTGGCCGTCGTCCAGCTCAAGACGTGTTCCGTGATGATCGTGAAGGCATCGCCTTGCAAGTTGAGCAAATTACTCAAGCTATTTTGGATAGTTATGGCGCAGGCATGAACATTGCTGGCGTGTCCATCGAAGACGCTGCTCCACCAACGGAAGTGGCTGACGCTTTTGACGAAGTTCAGCGTGCTGAACAAGACGAAGACCGTTTCCAAGAAGAAGCGCGTCAATATTCAAACACCAAACTTGGTCAAGCTCGTGGTCAAGCTGCTCAACTTCGCGAAGAAGCTGCAGCTTATAAAGATCAGATTGTTAAGCAAGCGCAGGGTGAGGCAGCACGATTTGTTTCAGTTTATGACGAATATGCAAAAGCTCCAGCCGTGACGCGTAAGCGGTTGTTCCTTGAGACAATGGAAAACGTGCTTGGTCAGTCTGAAAAAGTAATCATTGAGAGTGGTGCGGGGTCAGGTGTAGTGCCTTACTTGCCGCTGCCAGAAATCAACTCTCGGTCTAACTCGAATGCGGGGAACTAATCATGAATAATCGTTTAGCTATTCTCGCTGTAATCATTGTTGCTGTCTTCTACGTCTTTATGTCGTCGATCTTTGTTCTAAATGAACGCCAGCAAGCCATTGTTCTACGGTTTGGTGAAATTACGCGGGTCGAGCGTGAGCCGGGTCTTAATTTCAAAATTCCAACGGACTTTATTGAAACTGTTCAAATCATTGATGACCGCATTTTGCGCTATGAGCTTGAAGATCTGCGTGTGCAGGTTAAGGGCGGTAAATTCTATGATGTTGATGCGTTCTTGACGTACAAGATCACTGATCCACAAAAATTCCGTGAAGGTGTTTTTGGTAATATTGGTACAGCAGAACAACGTATCGATACACGTCTAGAATCAGCACTTCGTCGGGTTTATGGTTTGCGCGATTTCAATGCTGCCTTGTCAGAACAACGTACCGAAATGATGCGTGAAGTTCGTGACTTGGTAGAGTCAGAATTGTCCGCCATTGGTCTTGATGTTGTTGATGTGCGGATTACCCGGACAGATTTGACCATTCAAGTCTCCCAACAAACGTTTGAACGAATGAAAGCTGAACGTTTGGCTGAAGCTGCATTCCTTCGGGCGCGTGGACAAGAACTTGCTCAGACCCTACGTGCGCAGGCCAACCGTCAAGCGGTTGAACTCGTGGCGACTGCACAACGCGATGCCGACATTTTGCGCGGTGAAGGCGAAGGTGAACGGAACAAGATTTTTGCTGAAGCATTTAGCAAAGACGCTGAATTCTTCGAATTCTATCGTTCAATGCAGTCATACCGTTTGGCGCTACAAGGCGATGGCACAACAATGGTGCTAAGCCCAGATTCGGAATTCTTCAAGTATTTCCAATCTGATACGTTGGGCGTTCCTGCGGGACAATAATGCAAGAGTTCTTTATAGCGCTTGCATTAGCGATGACTTTGGAAGGGCTGCTTTATGCAGCCTTTCCTGCTTTTATGAAGCGAACAATTGAAAGTATTTTAGCCTCACCTGATGCGCAAATTCGCGTGATTGGGCTTACAACCGCCATTATAGGGCTTATTGTACTTTTCTGGTTGCGCAGCTAATTTGGTTGCGAAAATGTGCCGCAAAGGCACATACAGGGAGGAAATATGCCGGTTCTTAGAACACCAATGCGTGCATGTGTGCAAATTACGTTGGCAGTGATATTGCTGCTCGCAAGTGCCGTTGCCACCTTCGCTAAGGGCCCCGTGTCTTTTGCGCCGCTTGCTGCCGAACTACAGGGCGCAGTGGTCAACATTTCGACCACTCGAACCGTAACATCAGGCGGGCGCGGATTTCCATTCCCCAATGTTCCTGAAAGCTCGCCTTTTCGCGAATTTTTCGACCAGTTGCAGCCCAAACAACCGCCAGAAGACCAAGAGCCGCGCGAAAGCCGCTCATTGGGTTCTGGCTTTGTCATTGACCCGGACGGCGTCATCATCACCAACTTTCATGTGATTGAGGGGGCTGATGAGATATTTGTTGCCTTTACCGACGGCAGCCGTGTCAAAGCGGTGCTGGTGGGTGCCGACGAAAAGACCGACCTTGCAGTGTTGCGTGTTAATGTGGGACGAAAAATTAAACATGTTGATCTTGGCAATTCCGACAACGCCTTGGTGGGCGATTGGGTTGTTGCCATTGGCAATCCCTTTGGCCTTGGTGGCAGTTTAAGCGCTGGCATTATTTCCGCGAGAAATCGGGATATTCGATCCGGCCCTTACGACAATTTTATTCAAACCGATGCCGCGATCAACCAGGGCAATTCTGGTGGCCCGTTGTTTAATATGGATGGCGAAGTGATCGGCATAAACACAGCCATTATTTCCCAATCTGGCGGATCGCTTGGTATTGGATTTTCAATCCCGATTAATTTGGCGCGGCCTGTTATCGAACAACTTTTAGAGTTTGGTGAAACGCGCCGCGGATGGCTTGGTGTTGGTATTCAAGAGGTAAGCGATGATATCGCCGCTAGTCTTGGGCGCACTGACAATAAAGGCGCGCTGGTGCTTTCAATTGAGCCAGGCGGGCCAAGCGACGGAACGATCCGAGAGGGTGATCTTATCCTAAGCTTTGACGGCAAACCCATCAACAAGATGCGCGATTTGCCCCGAATTGTTGCTGAAACTGCGATCGGCAAAGATACGGTTGTTACGGTTTTGCGCCGCGGTGAGGAAACTGAACTTAAAGTCAAATTGGGCCGTTTGGAGCAAGTTGACCAGTTCGCGGACATCGATCTGCTACCACCTGTTGAATTGCCAGTAAACGCAGATACGCTTTTGGGTATTAAAGTCGATGCAATGAGCGACGAGTTGCGTGAACGATTTGCGATTTCGGCCGGGATCGAAGGTGTTGTGGTGACCGAGGTGGAACCAAACTCAGATGCGTCTGACAAGGGCATTCGAATTGGGCACACGATTTTGGAAGTCAATCAGCAACAAATTCTGACACCAAAAGATGTGGAAACCATTGTCGGTACAGCCGCAGAAATTGGCCGGGAAGCGATTTTGCTTAAACTATCTGACCCAACCGGTGCGCGAAGATTTGTTGCCGTCCGTTTGAACAAATAGTTAGCGTGGCTTTTTGATCGAATAAAGAACATGGGGCAGCACTTTGCTGTCCCAACTTAAATTGGGATGATCAAAGTCATTCAGCGGATTGTAGCGCATGCCAAGCTTTTCCATCATATTGCGTGATGGCCAATTGTTGCGGTAGGTGAACGCAACAATTTCAGGCACTTTAAATTCCTTAAATATGTTGGCAATGGATGCTTTGGCAGCCTCATAGGCATAACCGAATCCCCAATACTGCCTGCCGAACAACCATCCCGTTTCAACATTGCTGTTGCCCGGTGCATCAAATGTGAAATGACCGCACCCAGCCAAACCAAGAAAGACTTGGTCTGACTTTCGTTCGACGGCCACCATGTGAAAGCCGTTTTCTATTCTCTTCTGGTTGCAATTGTTGATCCAGCGTTTCGCTTCGTCCTTAGATTTTGTTGCGGGATAAAACCGCATGACTTCCGGGTCGGCGACAAACGAGGCGAAAGGGTCTAGGTCACTATCCTTAAATGGTCGTAGGATCAGGCGTTCAGTTTCAATCATTGGCGTATCAATTCTGCTTCTTCAAACCCTTGAAGGTAGAGGAGGGCGCTTAGGTCTGAATGGATGAACTGATATTGTGCTTGTTCCGCCACCACAGGCTTGGCGTGGATCGCAACACCCATCCCAGCGGCCTTGATCATCATGAGATCGTTCGCGCCGTCGCCAACCGCCATGGTGTCCTCTAGTTTCAATTCTCGCCCGGCTGAGATCGACCTCAATTTGGCGAGTTTTGTGTCTTTATCAACAATTGGCCGGGCTACCGTGCCGGTGAGAACATCGCCGTCAAATTCAAGTATGTTTGCGGTTGATTCATCAAAGCCGATGCGTTTGCCAAAATAATCAGCGAAGAGAGTGAAGCCGCCAGAAACGAGTGCGGTGTATGCGCCATAGGCTTTCATGGTTTGCACCAAAACGCGCCCGCCGGGAGCGTAGGTTATACGTTCGCGGCGCACCTCTTTTATGGCATCAAGATCGAGGCCCTTAAGAAGTAAAACACGCTCGTCTAAAGCTTGCTCAAAATCCAATTCTCCGCGCATGGCACGTTCTGTAATCTGTGCGATTTGATCTTTGATCCCGAGCGCTGCGCCAAGCTCGTCGATGCACTCTTCATTGATCATGGTGGAGTCCATATCGGCGATCAGTAGCTTTTTTCGCCGCTTCTGGTCTGGCACCAAATTGGCGTCGACTTTTTCATCACCGATTACCTGCCTTGCAATTTGCAACGCTTGTGGCGCTTTGGGTTCTTTGAACTCAACCGCTATGGATTGGTGGAGCCAGTTGACGCTGCCGCCAATTTGGGCATGTATGGCGCGAACCAGTTCAGCTTCAAGTTTCGGATTTGCTGGGTTGGTCGTTAGGACAAGAATTGGCATGTCGATCCTTTAAGGAAGCTAATATGGCACAACGCGCTTTGTTGATAGCGGGTCCAACCGCAAGCGGCAAGACGGCAATGGCAATTGCCCGTTCTGCGGGCAAAAAGGCGCTGGTCGTAAATACGGATTCAATGCAAGTTTATGATGTGCTGAATGTCATTTCTGCACGTCCCAACCCGCAAGAATTGGCCCTTGCTGAGCACAGAATGTATGGCCACATCTGCCCATCGAACCGATACTCAACAGGCGCTTGGCTGCGGGATGTTCATGCTTTGATTCAAGGTGAGGGACGAGAATGCGAAACGTTAATTTTCGTTGGTGGAACAGGGCTTTATTTCGATGCGTTGATAAATGGATTCGCTGAAATCCCCGAGGTTCCTAAAGAAGTGATTCAAGAAGTTGAAGCATTGATTCAGCCCATGAATGCCGATGAACGGGCCAAATTGCTGGAGGAACGTGATCCGGAAATGGCGCGACGATTGCAATCAGCAGATCCACAACGGGTCGTGCGCGCCATCTCTGTCATACAAGCTACAAACAAATCGTTAGCAAGCTGGCAAGATGATCCGGCTGGCCCATCAATTTTGGAAGGGTTTGAAATTGAAAAAATTGTCCTAAATCCCGAACGAGATGTTTTGCGCGAACGCATTGCCCAGCGGTTCAAGTTGATGATGAAGGCTGGCGCGATCGAAGAGGTTGAGGCAATCAACGCACTTGGGTTGGACACTACACTTCCCGCAATGCGCGCAATTGGCGTGCCGGAAATTTCTGCCCATCAACGCGGTGAGATAACATTGGCTGAGGCGGAAGAAAAGTCCATCATCGCCACCCATCAATATGCCAAGCGACAACGCACTTGGTTTCGCAACCGGATGAAAGACTGGACTTGGATTGATCCGTCGGCCAATTGATTATTGCTTTGTGCAATATGGAATTTGTGTTTAGCGTCGTTCGATATTCTGTTCGAGATTTACAATGAAATCATTGATTGAAAAGTGGCGGAACTTGCCGCGCATTGCCTACATATTTGGCCTCGCGAATTTTGTGATCGCGGTCGGCGCATTCGTTATGCCGTTTCTCACATTTATGCTGACAAGCAAGCTTGGCATGTCGACGCTTGAGGCTGCGTTTTACGTCAACATTGTATTTTTCGCACATGTGCCTGCTCAGATTTTAGGCGGATGGCTTACCGATAAGTTTGGCCGCAAACCCATTTATGTTGCCGCAATATCTGCTGAGATTATTTTGACGGCGATTGCCGGGTTTTTTGCGGAACAATTTATACTCATCTACTTCCTATTTGCCATCGCGTTTATGAATGGCATTGTCGCGCCGGTTATCCATGCGTGGCAGTCAGATTATTCCACCGCAAAAAACCGTCAAATGGTTTTTGCCACTTCCTATTTCGGTTGGAATTTGGGTTTCGCCATCGGCCCCGCAATCGCCGGGTTGCTGTTCAACGACTATTTTCAGTTCATGTTTTGGGGCGATGCGTTGACCACCACATTCGGTGTGTTGATCGTTTTGTTTTTGCTGCCAAGCAAAAAGCCAGAGCAAGATAAGGACGATGAAATTGATGTGCCCAAAGCAGAGCAAAATTACGAGGGCAGTATTTGGTCGTTGTTTTTTAGCCGCCCCAGATTATTGCTTTTCGCAATTGTTGGGTATTTTCTGAACATGATTTATGGGCAAATGACGTTCACCGTGCCGCTGCATTTAAGTGCGGTATTTGGCGAAAGTGGCGCATCTGTCTTTGGTCAGCTTTGGTCTTTCAATGCCTTTATGGTTTTGGTTCTCACACCTATTGCTGTTGGTTATCTCAGCCGATTTTCGACCTATACCAACATCGCGATTATTGGGGTTTGTTATGGTATTGGATTTTGGCTGTTCGGTAGTACCATTAGCATTTGGATTTTGCTGGTCAGTATTGTCATTTTCTCGCTGGGCGAAGTGACATTTGCCGCCAACATGCAGACCCACATTGCCAATGAGAGCCCTAAAAATTTTCGTGGGCGGGTGTCGGGGTCTATCAATTTGATTATCGGGGCAGGTTACGGCATGAGCCCGCTTATCAGTGGCTTGTTTATCGAACGTTGGGGAATTGAAGCGATTTGGCCGACGCTATTCGTCGTCAGCATACTCTGTTCCGTGGCAATTTTGTTTTTGCGGCCCAAGACCAGTGTACCCGAATCTATTGCTTAGCAACTCTGCGCGTGAGGTTCAATTAGAGCACATCGATTGTTTTGGCGTTGGTGAGGGCGATCAATTCGGATGCATTTGTTGGGAAAACCGAACGTGGATGACCGGCTGCGGCCCACACTTCGTCAAATTCCAGCAGTGTTTGATCAATATAGATTTCAACATCGCCAATTGCGCCCAAGGGTGACACGCCACCATTCGCAAACCCTGTATGTTCGCGCACAAAATCAGCATCGGCACGGCCCAGTTTCTCACCAATTTGACGGCTGGTGCGACGCTCGTGTACGCGGTTCGCACCGGAAACGAGAAACAGGTAAGCTTTCCCCGTTTCAGCCCCTTTGAACACCAATGATTTTACGATCTGTGCAACTTCTACGCCGAGCGCATCGGCGGCTTGGACCGCGGTGTGCGCCAATTCCTCAAGCTTGACGATTTCAGCTTTGGAATTAGCGCCACGCAATACATCATTCACCCGCATTTCGGATGGGCTTAGATCGCTCATTTGACGTCAGCAAGCTTTGCAAGAATTGCTGCGTGCGAACGGATGCCGCGCTGCAAACAGGTCAGCTCGTATTTTTCATTTGGCGAGTGGATGTTGTCGTCGGAAAGACCAAAGCCCACCATAACGCTATCCAACCCCAAAGTTTCTTTGATTTGACCCACAGCAGGGATAGAGCCGCCCATGCCGATTAGTTTGGTGGGGTTGTCAAATTCATGGTCAAGGCCTGCAATTGCAGCCTGCAAATAGGGGCTATCTACAGATAATTTGATCGGAAGGCCTCTACCGCTATTTGAAATGGACATGGTGAAATCTTTTGGCAGGCGTTCGGTGAAGAATTTTTCGATATTGTCCAAAATTGATTGCGGGTCTTGCTCGCCCACCAAACGGCAGGAAAGTTTTAGACTTGCCTGGGCCGCAATTACCGTTTTATGACCCTTGCCCGTATAGCCACCCCACATGCCGTTCACATCGCACGTTGGTCGTACCCAAAGTTTTTCTGGTGTTGTATACTCTTTTTCGCCAGCTGCACCTGACAATCCGATTTCGCCAAAAAACCCCTCATCATCATGGTTCAAATCTGCAAACTGTTTACGTTCTTCAGGGCCAAGTTCGGGTACGCCATTATAGAAATTATCGATTTGGATGGTTCCATTTTCATCATGCAGCTGGGCGACAATCGACGCTAAGGCGTGCAGCGGGTTGATAACAGCGCCGCCATACATGCCGGAGTGCAAATCTCTATTTGGCCCCTTGATGGTGATTTCAGCATCGACAATGCCGCGCAGCGCGTAGGTTATCGCAGGGGTGTCGATATCCCACATGCCAGTGTCGCAAACTACGCACACGTCAGCTTTTAAGAGTTCGTTGTTCGCCTTCAAGAAACCGGCAAGGTTGGCACTTCCGCTTTCTTCCTCGCCTTCAAGCATAATTTTGATGTTGCACGGCAAATCGCCCGCCACTTCAATCCAAGCGCGGAATGCCTCGATGAAGGTCATCACTTGGCCCTTGTCATCCTGCGCACCACGGGCAACAAGCTTTTTGCCATATTTACTGTCTTTGATTACCGGCTCAAACGGGGCTGTGTCCCACAATTCAAATGGGTCGCCGGGTTGCACGTCATAATGGCCATAATAAAGCGCTGTTGGTGCGTCTTGATTGGCCGATTTGCGTTCAGCATAAAGAACCGGGTGGCCCGGGGTCTTGATGAGTTTAATCTCAAAACCCAATGCGGCTAGTTGATCGCCCATCCAATTGGCCGCGCGTAGTACCTCTTCATCAAACTGGGAATCCGTACTCACAGACGGAATTTTTAGCCATTCAATAAGCCGATCAACAGAATTGTTGAAGTTGTCGTCGATATGGCTGGTAACGGCATCAAGTTTTGTCGAAGTCATATTTGTTTCCGGATATTTGCGGCCAATTTATCTGCCTGAAGAGGGGAAGTTGTTAGGTCTAGAGCTTTCAAATTCACATGGGACCGTCAAGTTAAAATGTCTTACCGAACTGTTTTGTTGTAAATTGGGGCTTGACCGATAAAAAACTCCCCCTTACCAATGTTGACCAACAATTGATTTTTAGTAGGGAGTCCCATGCGGACCGTTCTCGTACTCGTGATTAGTGGCACCGGCGGCGCAAACATCTAAGGAAGTTTGCGAGTGTCGGTGCATGTCTAGGTCCCAAAGGGGCCTTTTTTTATGTCTAAATCGTATTTGAGGTAACCTTGGGTACGGATAACTGAGGAGAAGTGAGAAAGATGGCTCAGCAAATGACCGGCGCAGAAATGGTCATTCAAGCGTTGATCGATCAGGAAGTGGAACATTTGTTCGGCTATCCCGGCGGCGCTGTCTTGCCGATTTACGATGCGATTTTCCAAACGGACAAGGTCGAGCATATTCTGGTGCGGCACGAACAAGGTGCAACCCACGCAGCAGAAGGCTATGCCCGTTCAACAGGAAAATGTGGTGTCGTACTGGTAACATCTGGCCCCGGCGCCACAAATGCGGTCACCGGTCTCACAGACGCGCTTCTCGATTCAATTCCAATGGTCTGCATCACGGGCCAAGTGCCGACGCCACTGATTGGTTCTGACGCTTTCCAAGAGTGCGATACAGTGGGCATTACCCGCAACTGCACCAAGCACAATTATTTGGTGAAGTCCGTCGAAGACTTGCCGCGTATTTTGCATGAAGCATTTTATGTCGCGACAAGCGGACGTCCTGGTCCAGTTGTTGTTGATATTCCAAAAGATGTTCAGTTTGCCTTGGGTAGCTATTTTAGACCAAACACTGGTTCGCACCCAACTTACAAACCACAAATGACCGGCGATTTGGAAGCGATTAAGATGGCCGTCGACATGATGTTGAAGGCCGACAAGCCGATCCTTTATACAGGTGGTGGTGTTATCAATTCTGGCCCAGAAGCCGCCAAAGAATTGCGTGAGATCGCAGAGCTAACTGGTTTTCCGGTGACCTCAACATTGATGGGCCTTGGTGCGTTCCCAGCCTCAGATGATAAGTGGCTTGGCATGCTCGGCATGCACGGCACATATGAAGCCAATATGGCGATGCATGATTGTGATTTGATGATTTGCGTCGGCGCACGGTTTGATGATCGGATTACCGGTCGGATAGATGGGTTCTCACCGAATTCGAAGAAAATCCATATTGATATTGATCCTTCATCAATCAACAAAAATATTGATGTCGACTTGCCGATTGTTGGCGATTGCGGGTTGGTATTGGAAGAAATGGTTCGCATTTGGCGGTCTCGTACTAACGAGCCGCGCACAGAGGCGATTTCTGGCTGGTGGAAAGAGATAGGTGAATGGCGCGACGTGAAATCGCTCAGATATCAGCCATCGAAAAAAGACATCAAGCCGCAATATGCCGTTGAGCGATTGTATGAACTGACCAAAGAAAAAGATGTCTATATCACCACTGAAGTTGGTCAACACCAGATGTGGGCTGCTCAGTACTTTCATTTCGACGAACCGAACCGTTGGATGACGTCGGGCGGCTTGGGCACCATGGGTTATGGTTTGCCAGCGGCTGTTGGCGTGCAAGTTGCTCACCCGAACGCGTTGGTGATCGACATTGCAGGCGAAGCAAGTGTGCAAATGACGATGCAAGAAATGTCGACAGCTGTTCAATATGGTTTGCCGATCAAGATTTTCATCTTGAACAATGAACGTATGGGCATGGTGCGTCAGTGGCAGGAATTGCTGCATGGCGGACGCTATTCAAGTTCATATTCCGAAAGCTTGCCGGACTTTGTAAAGATGGCGGAAGCATTTGGCGGCGTGGGCATAATGTGCGACGACCCAGCGGAACTGGACGATAAGATCAATGAAATGATCAATTGCGATAAGCCTGTTTTGTTTGATTGCCGGGTAACCAAAGAAGAAAACTGCTTGCCGATGATCCCATCAGGTAAGGCACACAATGAGATGATTTTGCCGGATACGGCAGATATCGGCAACATTATTGATGAAAAGGGGAAGGTCCTTGTTTAAGCCAAGTTGGGATATCGAGCGCAGCCAGCTGGTTGAACGCCACACATTGACTGTTCTTGTTGATAACGAGCCGGGTGTCCTTGCGCGTGTTGTTGGGCTTTTTTCGGCGCGCGGATTTAACATTGATAGTTTGACTGTTTCTGAAACAGAGCATGACCGAAATCGCTCGCGCATTACCATCGTCACTGTTGCAACACCGAAAGTACTTTTACAAATCAAGTTGCAATTGGAACGTTTGGTGCCGGTTCATCGGGTGCATGACTTGACCGCTGAAGGCAAATCGCTTGAACGCGAATTGGCACTGATCAAAGTGGCGGGTAAAGGCGAAAATCGGGTGGAAACATTGCGGTTGGCCGAAGCATTCCGCGCCAATGTTGTCGATGCATCGATCGACAGTTTCGTGTTTGAAATCACCGGGCGAGCGAACAAAGTTGAGCAGTTTATTGCGCTGATGCAGCCGCTTGGTCTTGTTGAGGTCGTACGCACCGGTTTGACCGCTATTTCACGCGGCAAAGAAGGTATGTAGCAAACCTTACGTTCACTTAAATAAGTGAGGCCGCACCCTTAAACCGGTGCGGCCTCTTTCGATTATGGTTTTGGCCAAGCCGCAATATGTTGCTCGATGCTGGTCAGCTTTACGTCAAATATTTCTTCCAATTTGTCTGTTTGGATATTTGCCGCATTTTCACCTGCGCTGATCAGCGATCGGTAGAGACCCGCTAGTCCATCGCCTATATCTGCACTACCAAACAATTGGCCGATATGACTTCCGAACTCGTCAGGGCTTTGAGGGTTGAATTCAACCTCTTGACCGATCCAGCCAGAAAGTGCCTTGGCAAGTTCAGGGCCGGTGAGAGGATTTGGCGAGGCGATTTTGAAGCTCTGGCCCGCAAGATCGGGTCGCTGTAGGGCAGCCACAGCAATTGTCGCTTGGTCTTTGTGCGAAACAAAGGGGATTTTATGTGTCGCCGGCATCGGCGGATAAGTCAGTATGCCTTCATCATGCAGTCTTGGCACAAATGGCGGTACAAACAGATTTTCTAGATAAACTGTTGGCTGCAAAATGACGACATTCAAGCCGCTTGATTGAATTGCCTTCACTGTTGCCGTCACGCCGTCAATCATAGGCGTTGAGGCATAATCATCACCAGCTGGCCCCGATGTTGAAAAGACCAAAAGCGGTAACTTTGTTTCATGGGCTGCAGAAATGAAGTTCTGCAACCAAATTTCTTGATGCGCAGCGTCAGTTGGTACAGGGAGATGTAAAAACGCTGCATCAACGCCTGTCAGGGCGTTAGCTACTTGGGATTTGTCCAGCAGATCGGCACTGAAAAACTCAAGGTTTTGGTTTGGCTGCGCTTTATCTTTGTTTCTAACGATTGCCCGGACATCAAGGCCCATTTTCGCCGCTTTATATGCGACTGGTGCTGCCTGGGCGGAATTGGCATTAAATATAGCAACTTTATAGCTCATCTTAGTTCCACTTTGTATGTTGGTTACCTTTTGGAACTGCTATATATAATCATATCGCACCGCCGCGAAAGAAGGCATTTTAAACTCAGGTAGGCACTAAAAGGTAACCATATGTCAGTTGAAGAACGCCATGGCGAGAGCCTTTGTGATGAATATAAGGCATGGGAAAAATCGGGGTATAGCGTGCCAAGTGCGGTTCGAAATACACTCGACCGGATTGGTGACAAATGGTCTGTTCTAGTGGTGCTACGACTGGGCGCTGGTCCGGTAAGATTTCTCGCCCTAATGCGCACAGTTGATGGCATTTCTCAGCGCATGCTGACGGTGACATTGCGGTCTTTAGAACGGGATGGTTTGGTCAACCGCAAAGTGTATGACACTCGTCCACCGGCCGTTGAATATGGTTTGACCGAACGCGGGAAGACTTTGCTTTATCCGATCAAGGTGTTGGTTGATTGGAGTTATGCGAACGCCGATGAAATTGAAGCATCACACAAAGGTTTTGACGGCGAATGAAATTGCTGCGTTGGTTTAGGCTGACCAAAATGTCTCCGCACGGTTTTCCAACACATGCACTACGCCTTGAGGTTCACCTAGATTGAGCATCTGCTCTTTGTTCAAACCGCAATAAATGCCGCGAATGAGCTTGCCCACTTGCCCATGTGAAACGGCAATCGCTGGGCTGGTTAGGCTATCCAGCCAGCTTTTAGAGCGGTCCATCACATCGTCAAATGTTTCCCCACCAGGTGCATCAAAATACCATTCATATCGCTTTTTGCCCGCGACTTGTTCTGGATATTCCATTTCAACTTCATAACGGGTCATCCCGCCGATTTGACCCAGATTGATCTCCATGAGCCGCTTGTCTTCGTTTGGTGAGAAAGCGAAATGCCTTTTAATTCCATCAGCTGTTTCCAGCGTACGGCCTAACGGGCTGACAAATTGGTCATAGCCGTTAGCGGTGCCAAGTTCATGCTTGAGAATCAGCCCGAGCTGTTCGGCTTGCTGTTTGCCTTTTGCGGTGAGGGGGGAATTCAGAATGCCTTGGGTGCGGCCTTCAAGGTTCCATTCAGTTTCGCCGTGACGCATGAAGATGATGCGAGGATAATCCATATTAAGTCCAATCAATCGGCGGTTTTGAGAATCTATGTAGATAAAGGCTTGTTATGCCGTGCTGGTTAGAAATTGTCATCCCTTTGTCGTAACTGACGGTTCTTGTGGTTGCCACTGCCTTCAATTTGGCTTAACGCTTTGAATAAACAATCCTAAAGGGTCTAGACCCAAGGTGTGGGGAGATCAGATGACCGCACTCTCAGTGAATTTGAATAAAGTCGCGCTTTTGCGCAATCAACGCGATTTGCCATGGCCTAGTGTCGTTGGTATGGCGCGCGTGGTCTTGGATGCTGGTGCCGATGGGGTGACCGTTCATCCGCGCCCTGATGAGCGCCACATTCGTCGTTCCGACGTTTATGATTTGGCGGCGCTGGTGCGCAACGAATATCCGACCAAAGAATTCAATATTGAAGGTTATCCAGACGATGGCTTTGTTGAATTGGTTTTGGCAAATAAGCCGGATCAAGTGACGTTTGTGCCGGACGATCCAAATCAAGCGACCTCGGACCATGGTTGGGACGTAAAAGGATCGCACAACATTTTGGCCGATCCAATCCGTCGTATGAAAGATGCAGGTATCCGCGTTTCGCTGTTTATTGACGAAGACCCTAACATTCCCCCTGATGCTGCGGAAATCGGTGCTGACCGGGTTGAGATTTACACGGGTCCGTTTGGTGGCACCTTTGGCACTCCAGAAGGCGATCATCATTTGCAACGTATGCAAGTTACTTCTCACGCTGCTAGTGCTGCTGGGTTGGTGATCAATGCGGGTCACGACTTAACGCTAGAAAATTTACCTGAATTTATGGAACGCGTGCCCCATGTTGCCGAAGTCTCTATTGGCCATGGCATAACCGCTGATGCTTTGCTGATGGGGTTTGCTGAGGCTGTGCGGCAATATCAAATAGCGCTGGGTAAGCAGCTTTCAGAATAAGTTGAACTGCACGTTTTTGGTTTTTTCGAGTTGAAGCAGATATTGCTTCTTCTCGATACCGCCCGTAAATCCGCCAAGACTGTTCTTTGCTGCCACCACGCGATGACAGGGCACAATGATGGGAATTGGGTTTTGCCCATTTGCATTGCCGACTGCTTGAGCGCCTTCGGGTTGGCCGATGCGTTTGGCTAACTCGCCATATGTGATTGCTTCGCCGTAAGGTATCCGCTGTAATTCGCCCCAGACTTTTTTGTTATAATCGGAGCCAACAAGTTGGATATTAAGATCAAAACTATTACGTTCACCTGCGAAGAACTCTTCCAATTGGTCAATCTCCCGCGCGAAACGGGTTTGATCTTTGGTCCACGTTTCAAGCGGGTTTGGCAATTTTCCATGGACTGAGATATCTAAATAGGCCAGTGCATTCTGGTCGCCGGACAGCATCATTTTGCCCAGCGGCCCATCCATGTAGGTATAGAATAGATTTGGCAGGCGATTGCTATATCTAGCGCTCATTGCTCTTGCTTTTCCAAGTCGATCCCGTTTGGTTGCCACAATTCAACAAGATTACCTTCTGGATCTTTAAATTGAGCGAACCAGCCGTTGGGTTGAGGTTTGGGTTCCAAGTTTACTTTTACACCTGCCGTTTGCAGTTGTAGAACCATTGCTTTTAAATTTGTGACCCGAAAATTGAGCATAAATGCTTGATTTGGAACGCCGCCCGTAAATTCGTCGCTGTCATCGTTGAAAGGGTAAAACACCGTCGTGCCACCTTTCGGTCGCCAGCCAAGTTCTCCATATGGTGCGTAGTGTTCCACCCGAAGATGTTTCGCATACCATGCGGCCATCATTTTTGGGTCTTTTGCTCGGAAAAATATACCACCGATGCCTGTTACCTTTTCCATAAATGATCTCCCTTCGCACCAGCCTATTCCGCTTGTTGATTAAGATCAACGCAATGAAACGCTCTTGGGTGCATCCTCTATTTGTAAATTCTGTTTCACCTTTTTCAACGGGGAGATAATTATGATCAAAGACATACTGGTACATCTTGATGGTAGCAACGAGGACGATGTTCGTCTTTCATATACTGTTCCCATTGCTGAGCGGCACGATGCAATGCTGATCGGCTTGTTGTGTGTTGAACTGCCAGATGTTGTAAGTGCTGGGGGCGGTGTCTTTACTGCCGGGCAGGTTGCGGCAGAGTTACAATCGCAAGCCGAGACACAAGGCAACGAAGCCGAGGCAAAACTCAAGGCTGTTTTTGACAAGTTTGAGGTACGGTCTGAGTTGCGCCGGGTCGATAGGATTGGCGCCCAGATGGCAGAGGCAATCGCACAAGAAGCCCGTGTGGCCGACATATTTGTGGCAACTCGCCCCTATGGACATTTCTCTGAGCAACCAGAACTGTTGGAAAAAATCTTGTTTAGCTCTGGCCGTGCTTGCCTTTTCGTACCGCCTGCCATTCCAGCCAAGTCGCCTTTCAGTCGCATTGTGGTTGGGTGGCGCAACTCTCGCGAGACTGCTCGCACCGTCGCAGATGCGGTTCCGTTCTTGCAACGGGCAGACAAAGTAACATTAGCAATGGTGCATGATGGCGATGCTACTGAAGAATTGCGAATTGAGCCGGGCGCAGATATGGCACGCCATCTGGATCGGCATGGGGTGAATGTTGAATTGCGCAACATTACAGGTTGGGACAATGCTGCAGATGCCTTGTTGAACGAAATTGAACGGACTGACGCTGATATGTTTGTTATCGGCGGTTATGGACATTCACGTTTTCGCGAGTGGGTGCTTGGCGGGGTTACACGAGATGTGCTCACAAAAGCCGACGTGCCGGTGCTGATGGCGCACTAATTTTTATCGCGCGTATAGGTAAATTTGAATGGGGTCGACAATTGTCGGCCCTCTTTTTTTGTTTGCAATGTCAAATAAATCAGCTAGGGCTAGATAAAGCAGAACCAATAAAAAACCATTGCGGGCTCAATCTACTCGCCGTTTTGCTTCCTCGGTGCAATGCACCTTCAACCTTTTTAAAACTCTTTGACGCACTTTGCCGTGCGAACATCTGGTGATCGAATGATTAATGCGAGAATGCTCAAAAACGCGCTTATTTTGGGTCTGATTACGGCGATTGGTCCATTTGCGATCGATATGTATTTGCCAGCTTTGCCAGCTATTGGCAGGGATATGGGGGCAGATACCGCCGCCGTTCAAGCCAGTTTGATGTCGTTCTTTCTCGCGCTTGGTCTTGGTCAGCTCATTTACGGTCCGATATCAGATATTTACGGGCGTAAAAAACCACTCTATTTCGGCATGACCCTTTTTGTGATCTGTGGAATTGGCGCCGCGATGTCGACCGACATTAACTGGCTGATTGGCCTACGGTTCTTCCAAGGTTTGGGCGCTTGTGTTGGTGGTGTGATTGCGCGTGCTGTTGTGCGTGACCTACATACCGGCGCAGAAGCTGCGCAACTTATGTCGTTGTTGATGTTGGTCTTCTCGATCTCACCAATTCTCGCGCCACTTGTCGGGTCAGGCATTGTGCAATTTGGTGATTGGCGACTGATCTTTTGGGTGGTCACCATCATTGGAGCGCTTGGCATTATAATGATCCGGTTTTTCTTAGAGGAAAGTCATCCAGTAGAAGCCCGTATTTCGGCGCAGGTCGGGACAATATTCGTCAGCTATTGGCGGGTTTTGCAAGACCGTTCGTTTCTTGCGATGACCTTTGTTGGAGCGTTCGGCATGTCGTCTTTCATGGTATTCTTGGCCAACTCCTCATTTGTGTTTATCGATCATTACGGCCTTAATCCAACCCAGTATAGTTTGGCATTTTCTGTCAACGCGGTGTCCTTTTTCGCTGTTTCACAACTCAATGGTATTTTGTCGAAAAAGTATGGCCTTATACCTTTGATCCGCTTTGGGGTGTTTGGATTTGCGCTGACGATGATTTCGATGTTTTTGGTTATGGCATCCGGGTTCAACGACTGGCCCGTTCTCTCATCATTCTTGTTTGTCGGGTTCGGGTTTTTGGGTCTTGTGGTTCCAGTTACAGCCGTTTTGGCGCTGGACAATCACGGAGCAAACGCGGGAACAGCGTCGGCGCTGATGGGGACAATGCAAATTGTCACCGCAGCAGGGGCAATGGCGGTTTCAGGCGCTGTATTTAATGGAACGCCTATACCGATGGTGGCTGTAATTGCTACATGTTCGGCCATCGGTCTCATCATTACATTGCTCAATTTAAAGGCGAACCGAGCAACCGCTGCCGCGAATTAAGACATTTTTGATCGGTTTGGATAAAGCTGTTTGACAGTCGTTTGTTCAAACGCTCTACTTAATGTTCACACCTCTTTTTGCTTTTTGGAAATGATGGAAAATATGTCTGCATATCGTCAACTTGTTGATCGTTTTAATCAAATCTCTGCCATTCGTGGGGCCTCTGCCATGTTGGGCTGGGACGCTGAAACGATGATGCCGGACGGCGCTTCTGGCGTGCGTGGCGAGCAACTCTCCGCACTCGCTTCAGTTGCGCATGAAAAAATCACAGATACAGCATTGAGTGATTGGATTGAGGAAGCAAAGGGCGAGGGGTTGCAAGGCACCGAAGCAGCGAATTTGCGAGAAATGGAGCGCGGTTTCCAACATGCAAATGCTTTGCCCAACGATTTGGTGGCGGCGCTAACGAAGGCGACTAGCCATTGCACTCATGTTTGGCAAGCGGCACGCGGTGATGATGATTTCGAATCTTTTGCCAAAGCCTTCGAGCCGGTTCTTAAACTTGTGCGTGAAGCATCAGTCGCAAAAGCTGAAGCGTTTGGCCTGTCGCAATATGACGCGATGTTGGATGAATTTGATCCTGGAATGCGTGAGGCGCAGGTGGATCAGTATTTTGGCGAACTTCAAGCGTTTTTGCCAGAGTTTTTGAATCAAGTGGTCGACCACCAAGCAAATAATAAGACATTCAAAACTCTTGAAGGCGCAACACCAGTTAGTGCGCAAGAAGAGCTTGGCAAAAAGTTCATGACCGCTTTGGGCTTCGACTTCAATCATGGCCGCATCGACGTGTCTGCTCATCCGTTCTGCGGTGGTGTGCCCGGCGATGTGCGTTTGACAACTCGTTATAACGAAGATGCTTTCAGCCAAAGCCTTTATGGCGTGTTGCACGAAACTGGCCATGCCATGTATGAGATGGGTTTGCCAGAAGAATTGCGCGGCCAGCCCGTTGGTCAAGCCCGTGGCATGTCCATGCACGAAAGCCAGTCTCTGTTTCTAGACATGCAGCTTTGCCGTTCGGACGAGTTTTTGTCATACGCGTTGCCGATTATACGTGACACATTTGGTGTTTCTGGGGAGACTTGGGAAGCTGAAAACTTCACGCGTTCTTTGTTGAAAGTTGAACGCGGCCTTATTCGCGTTGACGCTGACGAAGTGACCTATCCGTTGCATGTCATGTTGCGCTACCGTCTTGAAAAAGCATTGCTGTCTGGTGATCTGCAGATCAAGGACATGGAAGCGGCGTGGAACGACGAGATGAAAAAGTCAGTCGGCGTTGTGCCTGATCGTGTCGGCAATGGCTGTATGCAAGATATCCATTGGCCAAGTGGGGCGATCGGATATTTCCCAACTTATACGATTGGGGCGATGGTTGCGGCGCAACTGTTCGATACATTGAAAACACAAGTTCCAACTTGGGCCGAGGACGTTCAAAAAGGCGACTTCACTTCAGTATTTGCGTGGTTGCGTAAGAATGTACACCACAAAGCGTCGCTTTACGCCACGCCAGAACTGATCACTCAAGCGACTGGAAAGCCGCTTGATGTGGGTGTTTTCAAAGCGCACCTTACCGCCCGCTATCTTGCTGACTAGCGGTTAAACTTCACGCTGGTCTGTATGTTGTTCGCGATAGAACACATACAGGCCAGCGCCTAAGATGATGGCGATCCCGAGCCATGTCAGCGCGTCCGGAAAATCTCCGAAAACAAAATATCCCAAGATCGTTGCCGCAACGATTTCGACATATTGAAAAGGCGCGAGTAGGCTGGCCGGCGCACGTTTGAAGGCTTCGGCAATCAACACATAAGCAAGACACCCCATAGACGCGGAAAGGGCGAGCCAGCCCCATTCGCCCCATGTGGGCATACTCAATTGGAAGTCCGTAAGGCCCAGGCTGTGGCCAGAAACTGTGGCCACCAGTAAAAACCCTGTGCCAAACAATGTCGCCCAAGCTTGAACGGAAATGCCATCCATTTTGCCTTGTAGGCGTTTGGTCACGGTGAAATATCCCGCCATGCAGACGGCCATAATCACTGGCGTTATCGCGTAAATGCCAAAGGTCGCATAGTTCGGGCGGATGATGATCAGCGCGCCCAAAAGGCCAACACAGCAAGCCGTGATCCTTTTCCAGCCGACCTTTTCACCCAAAAATATCATCGAAAAGAACACAAGAATTAGCGGTTCGACGAAAAAGATGGCGACCAACGTGGCCAACGGCAAAACGCTTAACCCCAGCATAAGCGTCAGCATCACAATGCATATGAAGGCACCCAGCAACAAGATGGTGCGCCAATGTTCTTTTGGAAATTGAAGCTTACGCCGCACTGCGAGTAGGCACATAAAGAGCACGGTTTGTACAACAAATCGAAATAGCGCGATGGCACCGGGCGATAGGAAATCCGTCAAATATTTCCCAATTGAATCCATGGCAGGCAGCAATAATGCCATAGAAATCATTAGGGTCATGCCAAGTTTGGGATTGTTGTGCTCAGCGGCAAAGGCTTGTTGGTCATCCATTTCGGGCGCATCCTGTTTGAAGCACGAACGACCGCGCCCGAAACATCAATGTCAACGTTTGCAGGGGTCTGTCCGCGAATTGCGGTTTTGAACAAGTTGAGCCTAGCAATGGCACACCGACAAATCAACAAACGGATTTGCCGGACGTAAATTGTTGAAAGGATCGTATGTTGTTGTTTGTGACTAGTGGCGTTGCGACTTTTTTTGCTAAGTAGAACGACGAAATCACAATCAGGATACCCATCATGAAACTTGAATCGCTCGCTCTTCATCACGGTTACACGTCTGAGGCCACCACTAAGGCTGCCGCAGTGCCGATCTATCAAACCACGTCTTATACATTTGACGACACGCAGCATGGCGCTGATTTGTTCGACCTCAAAGTCGCTGGCAACATCTACACACGGATCATGAACCCAACCACAGCGGTACTTGAACAGCGTGTTGCGGAGATGGAAGGTGGTATCGCTGGGCTGGCGTTGGCGTCTGGCATGTCAGCGATCACTTATGCGATCCAAACGATCGCTGAGGCAGGTGACAATATTGTATCCGTCGCTCAGCTTTATGGTGGCACATACAATTTGTTCGAACATACATTGCCGCGTCAGGGCATCGAAGTGCGCATGGTGGATGCTGGGTTTGAAGGCATTGAAAAGCTGTTTGATGCGAACACCAAGGCGGTATTCTGCGAAAGCATCGGCAATCCGGCGGGTAATGTTGTTGATATTCAAAAACTTGCTGAAATCGCCCACAAACATGGCGTGCCGCTTATCGTCGACAATACGGTGGCGACGCCATATTTGTGCCGTCCGTTTGAACTCGGCGCGGATATCGTTGTGCATTCACTGACCAAGTATATTGGCGGTCACGGCACTTCGATTGGTGGGATTATTGTTGATAGCGGCAAATTTGATTGGGTGGCGAACAAAGAGCGGTTCCCACTTTTGAATGAACCTGATCCTTCTTATCACGGTGTTGTTTATACTGAAGCACTTGGCGAAGCTGCCTTTATTGGTCGTGCGCGCGTTGTGCCTTTGCGTAATACTGGCGCTGCCATTTCACCAATGAATGCATTTTTGATTTTGCAGGGACTTGAAACGCTGGGGCTTCGTATCGAGCGCCATTGTGAAAACGCCCAAAAAGTCGCTGAATATCTTGAAGCGCACGACAAAATTGCATGGGTAAACTATGCAGGGCTCAAGTCATCTCCGTACCACGAACTTGCAGGTAAAATTTCCAGCGGCAAAGCTTCTGGCATTTTGAGCTTTGGCATTAAAGGTGATCGCGAAAATGGCGGCAAGTTCATCGATGCATTGCAAATGATTTTGCGTTTGGTGAATATTGGTGACGCTAAGTCTTTGGCTTGTCATCCAGCTTCCACAACGCACCGTCAGCTCAGCGCTGACGAGTTAAAAGCCGCGGGCGTTTCAGAAGATTTGGTGCGGATTTCAGTTGGTATCGAGCATGTTGAAGATATCATCGCGGATATTGAGCAGGCATTGGCCAGCGTATAGTTTTAAAAGTTTGGGCCGCGCATAATGTGCGGCCCGATATTTTGGGCATAGAGTGCAAAGATATTTAGAAAGCGCTCCAACGCGAAGATACCAACGTTGGGCCGAACAGTTTTGGACGTTTGAGGCCGATGAGGAAGGGCAGGCGATCATTTTGCCTGACGCCCGCTCCGACATTATTTTCCGTTATGCCAAAAACGATACCCACATAATAAACGTGCGACCCGTTATCACTTCACCCTCTACAACACCTTTCGCAGTTTCCTATGTTGCGGGCGATTGCTGGATTGGCGTGCGCCTAAGACCAGAGCAAACGTCAGCCGTTTGTTCGCCCACACCAGATATGCCTGAACAAACCGAACAAAATTCAGAGGACGCATTTGCGTTTTTAAAAAGACACGGGGTGGATATTGACGATTTGAATTCACTTTCTGCGCTTAAAGGTGCGCTGGAGTCGGCCATTTCAAAGCTGCCAATCGTTTCATTTCCCAAATGGGTGGTGAGTGCGATCGACAGGTTTCACCTTTCGGGTGGTCGCATATCTGTTGCTCAAGTTAGTGCGATAAGTGGTGTGTCAGAGCGTCATTTTCGACGTGAATTTGTGCGAACCGTTCGTGTTTCGCCAAAGGATTATGCCGCAATTGTTCGATTTCACCGGGCGCTGCGATTAATCAATATTGGTGGGTTGGGGGTCGCCGATGCGGCGTTTGAGGCAGGCTACGCTGATCAATCTCATATGAGTCGCGCGTTTCAACGGTTTGGCGGGTTTTCACCGGGCAACATTCCCAAACAGCTTTCATTACCTGGGTTGCCAATTTAGTTATGTCCGATTTGTTCAAGAGTTCACCGAGAAGCTGCGCTAACATAAGTTCAGCAAGAGGTTCCAAAGGATTGAACGATGAAATTTGGCTACACGATAATTTATGTAAAAGACGTGGTTGAAACTGTGGGTTTTTACGAAAAAGCGTTTGGTTTAACGCGCCGCTTTATCCATGAAGGCAATGGTTATGCCGAAATGGAGACTGGCGCCACGGCACTAGCTTTTGCATCAGAAGATGCGGCAGCAGATAATGATATCGCCATTTATCCAAACAAAAGCAAAGAACTGCCTGCCGGTTGGGAGATCTGCTTGGTGACTGACAATGTTGAAGAGGCGTACGCCAATGCACTATCCGCTGGCTCTAAACCCGTTCTCGCGCCAGTTGATAAACCTTGGGGGCAGACTGTCTCCTATGTTCGAGATTTAAATGGCTGCCTTGTTGAGCTGGCCTCACCAGTGGGTGCATAAATGGCAGAGTTTGAACCAAATGCAATCATCGCAGCGATTGAAGAATTGATTGTTGACCTGTTGCCCGATGCAACGCCCCGATCCATGTATGGCGGCACCGTTCTTGAACTGGTGCCAGGTGACCACTCGACCCTAATTGGTGGGTACTTCGCGCATAAAGCGCATGTTTCGTTGGAGTTTTCTCTGGGGGTCAATTTTGAGGACCCGAAGGGCCTGCTTGAAGGAAAAGGCAAGTTTCGGCGGCACTTAAAGCTTCGAAGTCTGGATGATATCGCAGAAAAGCAGGTTGCGTATTTCATCAAGCAACTGAAGGTTGATTAGAGAGTGGTTTGCCTCATTTTGAGGTTGCTCACATCTGTTCCTGCGGCTAGTTAGTGATTGCTTGCCATCTGGCCACCAGCAAAATTAGGATGCAGATTATGACGGATATGATCTATCTCAATGGTCACATTGATGTTCCGCTTGACCGTGTTGCTGCTGTTGAGGCGGCGCTGCCGAAGCATATTGAACTGACATTGGCCGAGCCGGGGTGTATTTCATTTGTGGTGGTGCCATCTACCCAAATTGACGGGCGGTTTAAAGTGGCGGAGCTGTTTGTTGACCGCGCCGCATTTGAGGCGCATCAAGAGCGAACAAAAGCGTCTGCATGGCACAAAATTACCGATGGCATTCCGCGTGAATATACCATTCGCGAAGGTGAGTGAGCCTCTGTTTCCCTAAAGCCTTTGCTGCGATCCAAATTTCGACCAACTTACGCGCATCAAATAAGTTTAAATTTCCTCTTGCATTTATCAGTACCGTACGGTACGGTTCCTTAATAATTATCTAACCATTGGAGAACTGTAGTGGCTCAGGCGATACGATTAGGCGATGAAGAACTTACTGCACGTCAGCAGGATGTTCTGGATATTGCGCTATCGCTATTGGTGGAGGTTGGCGATAAGTTGACCATGACCGGTGTGGCGCGGCGCGCACGTTGCTCGAAAGAGTCGCTGTATAAATGGTTCGGTGATCGCGATGGACTTTTGACTGCGATTGTTCAGTGGCAAGCGGCGAAGGTGAGAACCGTGCCCGTAGGCCCACAGCGCATGTCCAAAGAAACATTGCAGTCTCACTTAGAACAATTCGCCTTTGATTGGCTCAAAGTGATTTCAGGCGACATTTCAGTTGCTTTGAACCGATTGGCCATCACCCATGCGGGGCCATTGAGCAATCTTGGCACGACGGTTTTAATGAATGGTCGATTTGCGGTCGGTGATCGCCTGCGGCCGCTTCTTAAAGCCGGGCGAGGGGCTGGATTGTTGCATTTTAACGACGACGAAGAAGCTTTTCGAACTTTTTTCGGTCTGGTGATCAAAGATGTGCAAATCCGTCTACTGCTTGGCGAAGAACTAGTGTTAAGCGAAACGGACGTTGTGCGCGACGCCAAGAGGGCAGTTGAACAGTTTGTGATGCTTTACGGCATTCGATGAATTAAGCGGCGAGATAACTCGCCAAGATTAAAAAAATAGAGGGATAGCACCAATGCGTGTTTATTATGATCAAGACGCTGATCTAAATCTGATCAAAGCAAAAAAAGTAGCCATCATTGGTTACGGTAGCCAAGGTCGCGCGCACGCGTTGAACCTTAAAGATTCAGGCGCAACACAATTGGCTGTTGGTCTTCGTCCTGGTTCTGCAACGGCGAAAAAAGTTGAGGCAGATGGCCTTAAAGTTATGAGTGTTGCTGAAGCTGCTGCTTGGGCTGACGTGATGATGATGGCGACGCCTGACGAATTGCAAGCTGACATTTACAAAGACGAAATCGCACCAAACATTCGTGACGGCGCAGCGATTGCTTTCGCCCATGGTTTGAACGTGCATTATGGTTTGATTGAGCCAAAAGACAGCATCGACGTGCTTATGGTTGCACCAAAAGGCCCAGGCCACACAGTGCGCGGTGAATACGAAAAAGGCGGCGGCGTTCCTTGTCTTATTGCTATCCATCACGATGCAACTGGCAATGCGAAAGATATCGGCTTGGCTTACGCTTCTGGCGTTGGTGGTGGTCGTTCAGGCATCATCGAAACTACTTTTAAAGAAGAGTGCGAAACTGATTTGTTCGGTGAGCAAGCTGTTCTTTGTGGTGGTGTGGTTGAACTTATCCGTGCTGGTTTTGAAACGTTGGTTGAAGCTGGTTACGCACCAGAAATGGCCTATTTCGAGTGCTTGCACGAAGTGAAGTTGATTGTTGACTTGATCTATCAAGGCGGCATTGCAAACATGAACTACTCGATTTCAAACACTGCTGAGTGGGGCGAGTATGTATCTGGTCCACGCATTATCACATCAGAAACAAAAGCTGAGATGAAACGCGTGCTTGATGACATTCAATCTGGTAAGTTTACATCAGAATGGATGCAGGAATATCGGGCAGGTGCTGCGAAGTTTAAAGCGACACGTCGCAATAATGACGCGCACCAAATCGAAGAGGTTGGTTCAAAACTTCGCGATATGATGCCATGGATTAAAGCTGGTGCGTTGGTTGATAAAGACCGCAACTAGGGTCTAGGCCCAGCTTTTTAAATGAATAAACCCTAGCTCTCCCAGAGCTAACTTGAGGGGTGCTTCTTTAGCACCCCTTTTTTTTATCGAAGAATGCGCGCAGATAGTTCCGGTGCAATTCGGTTGATAATGCGCAAAAGTTTAGCCTTCGCGACCCAGATTTCGGGTTTCCCCTGCTCAATCCCTTTGAAAATTTCGGCTGCTGCCTGTTCTGGCGAAATTTTGCCACTGCCTCGGCCTTTGGTCATATCGGTTTCCACCATGGGCAGTATAACTTCCACGATATTAACTGGTGATTTGTTGGCAATGCACTGATATCGCAGTCCTTTGGAGAATGAGCTTAAAGCAGCCTTCGTCGCGCAATAGGTTGGGGATGCAGTTTTGGGTGCAAGAGCAAGTCCAGAGCTGATATTGACCACTGCGCCGGCTGGTGCGCGCTGCAATTCTTCCAGCAGTCCAAGTGTTAGCGTGATAGGCGCGCTTAAATTGAGTGCGATTTCTCGCACTGAAATGTCAGTGTGATTTTCCGTTTTTGAGAAATCAAAAAAGTCCATTTCGGTTTGGCTGGCGGCATTGTTGATCAATAGGTCGATTGCGTTGTGCTTAGTCTTGATTTCTTGAATTAGAGCCTGGATGGCAGCTTGATCTGACAGATCACACTCAATTCCGGTTACTTGCGATTTCCATGCTGCGGGCTCCTTAAAAAAGGCTTCAAAGCTTCTACCAATGGCGATAACTTCATAGCCGTTTTCGACCAGCAGTTTTGCGGTTTGCAGTCCAATCCCTCGTGTTCCGCCCGTAATGATTGCTGTTTTGGTTGATGATTGAGGCATTGCAAAACTCCGTTCTCAATTCAAACGCCGGTGAAAGTTCGGCGATCTATTGTGCATTTATTGGTTATCTATTAGGATACGAGCAATTGCTCATATTACAACTCGTGTTCCATGACCGCTCAAAAACAAGACCTAAAACCCCGGAAAAAGCCCGTTCAAGGGCGTTCTAAGGCTGTGGTCGATGCCATTTTGCAGGCGAGTATTCGCGTTTTGGACCGAGAAGGGTACTCAGCCTTCAACACAAACAGGGTCGCTGAAATCGCGGGTGTCAGCGTTGGGTCCGTCTATCAATATTTCCCCTCAAAAGAGGCGATATTGATGACCATTCTTCGTCAGAAACGGCAGAACTTGCTCGATAAGTTTAACATCGTTGCGACTGCCGACAATGGTGATGATCTAACAAGTGCGGTGACGCGTCTTGTTGGCGCAACGATCGAGGCGCAAGGGGATTGGCCGCGATTGGCCAAAGTCTTAGCGTTAGCGGAACACGATTTACCGGTTGAGCAATCGGGGCGGGGTTTGAAAATTGAAATTGCCGATAGTTTGACAAATGTTCTCGCCCATTATGGCATCGAACAACCAAAAGTAGCCGCGTTGGACATTATGGCAATTGTTGATGCACTGATCCATTCAGCGCAATCGACGCGCAAAGATGCAAATGCGCATTTGCAGCGAAACATCGTCAATGCAGTAATGGGCTATTTGCAGGTCTAATTGACGCTTAAGATTGTCCTATCGTTCTGTGTCATCGTAATAATATTTTTAAGTGATACTGGCACGATATGATGATTCATCGTGTTTGAAAAAGAGGGATTTACCATGCAGCTGTCCTATACAATTTTGGATGTTTTTACTCAAAAGCGACTGCAAGGTAACCCACTGGCTGTCATTCATGATGCAGACATGATCCCCGATAAGTTGATGCAAGCCATTGCTAAAGAGCTCAATTTGAGTGAAACGGTTTTTGTCCAGTCACCAAAAAATGCTCGGCATGTTGCAGAGTTACGGATTTTTACGCCTTCTGTGGAGTTGCCGTTTGCAGGGCATCCGACGATTGGCGCTGCAGTTCTTCTTGGTCTACGGCAAAAGGTCACTGCAATTCGTTTGGAAGAAAAAGTGGGCACTATTGTTGCCCTAACGACCCCAAAAAATAAAAGTATGGGCCATGCCCGCTTTAGTCTCCCCAAATTGCCTGAACGTGTGGGTGATGCCCCGTCTGTAGAAGATATTGCGCGTACACTTGGTCTTGAGGTTGAAGATATTGGTGCAGGCGAATTGATACCTGCAATTTACAGTGCAGGGGTTCCATATGTGCTGGTTCCTGTTCGCTGCGAAGCCGTACTTTCGTCGATTAAGCTAGAACGCCGAGGTTGGCAGGACGTGTTCGATGGTGAAAGCCGAGAGGTTTATGCGTTCGCACCAACAAAAGATGACCGCCATGCCCAGTTTGCCAGCCGCGCTTTCGTTGAAATGGACGATTTAAGAGAAGATCCGGCAACCGGATCAGCTGCAGCAGCGTTGTGCGGGTTGCTATCGGATCAACTTTTTGACGAAGATGGTCTGGTTGATTTCTCCGTTAAGCAAGGCGTGGACATGGGGCGTCCTAGTCTCATCGAAGCGCAGATCAAACGCGAAAATGGCGAACTGGTACATGCGGGCATTGGTGGACATGTGATTATTCTTGCAACTGGAACGTTGTTCTTGGACGAAGACGAGTAAATTGTATGCCTTACGGCGCTTGTGCCACTGCGGTATGACGCCTATCGTCATGCTTTGGGGTGTGGAGCGGTGCTATGAATTTTCTATCCAATATTTTGCTGATGATACATCTGTTCTCGATGTGTTTGGGAATAGGCATTGGCGTCGCTGTTGTAGTTGCAGGCACTCAAATACAAGATGTGAGTAGCGATGCTGGACGTGCGATTTTGGGCTTAGTCAAAAAGCTCTCTGCATTGGGTAGAATGGCCATTGTTTTGTTGTGGCTCACCGGCATTTTCATGTTTTTGCTGTCTTATTCTAACCTTTCCAGCCTTGGGTGGACGTTCGTTGTTAAAATTACATTTGTCATCCTTCTCACAATTTCTGTCTTCTATGCGAAAACCCTCGGCCCGAAAATCGCGGCAGGGGACAAAAGTGCCCGTGTTCTTGGTAAAAAAATTGGGATATTAAATGGCGGATTGGCGACATTGGCACTTATTTTTGCCGTTCTTACCTTTTCCGCTTAGTACATTTTGTTTGCCAATTTGAGATGGACGAACGCAAATGTTCACATTTGGCGTTTGCATGTCGGCAAATTTTTGTTATGCGTTTTAGGACGTTGATTTTGTTATGTGCCATTATTGGTACCTTGGAGTTGTTGTCGC
>NZ_JBPOEU010000080.1:0-2752 GCF_051251695.1 Maritalea sp.
GCAGGGGCGCAAAATTTCGTTGCATGAATTGGGAATCAGGATTACACGCGTCGGCGGGACACCTCTCCCCAACGAGGGCCAGTGTCCATCATTGTTTTACCCTTTTATTTCCACTACTTACGGTAACAATCTTTTCGCCGTGTGTCATAGTTGTGTCAAAAATTGAATTTGTTACGGTCTTGTCTTCGAGTGCATGGGCGTATGTCCGCAACACGACCGCAGGGTCTTTCCAGCCTCCGCATTCCGCAACAGTTTTAACATCATACCCCGCCTGCAACATCGTGGTAGCAAAGCCATGGCGACAGCAATGCGGGGTTAGGTAGTCAATTTCCGCACGCTCTATCACGTTGCCCCAAACCTTGTTTGTCGATGATTGTTCGGAGTACTTGAAAACGTGATCTTCTGAATTTCTATTACTAGGGATGTTCGCCAGCGCAGAAACGACACGAGGCGGCATGTGCGCAGTACGGCTCCAAGGGGTTGGCTTATTGCCACTCAACTTGGCTTTGCCAGTTTGTAAATCAACATCAGCCCAAGTCATGCGTACGGCTTCACCAACCCGTGCTGCCGTGCCAAACATAAACATGCAAAGAGCAGCAAGGTGAGGCAAACCATCCTCTGTGGCCTGCGTTGAAAAAGCATTCACCCATTCAAGCGTAGCTGGAGTTTTCGTGGCAGGATCATGCGGAAACCGCTTTACCTTTATCGAGCTGCACCAACCTAATTCAGACGCATAGTTTATGATCGCTTGCGTTGGGACAATAACCTGCCTGTTCCATGTCGCAGGCTTTGCAGACGGATATAGCTTCTTTGCAGAAAGACGCACGGCCTCACCCGTTATGTTTCGAATGACGGTGTCTTTCCAATAATCTTCAACCTTTTCGAGAAAACGCGTTGCTCGGCCTGATTCTCTATATGCGATTGCTGCCTGCGCCATTGTTACGTGCGCCCCTGGTCCATCGATATGACTTCGCCATGCTTCGGCTTCCGCATCCGCCGCGATCCTTTGCGCACGTTTTTTGACGTCTGTTCCCGTAGAACCGCGTAATCGCCTGCCGGCAACCGTGCCCCGGTAGTGCCAAATTTTCCCGCGTAAGTAGATTTCGTGGGGCATTTCGTCGCCTCCTTGAATTGCTCAACTTGCTCGGGATAAATCACCATTTGACGCCCGATCATGGCGTAGGTGCCAAGATCACGCAGCTTTTCTCGCATGGTCCGTTCAGACAAACCGTAGTGCTCCCCCAATTCCGCTGGCGTGATGTACTCTGGCAAAAGTTTCGGTAGGGTCATTCCTTCAGGCTCCTACCGCTTCTACATGTGCAAAAGCAACATTCGCGCGCTCGCACAACATTGAGCCCAGTGCCTCTTGATCCATCACAATTGCGGCGCCATGGTATTGCTTATCACTTGAGCTGTTTTCAAAGGCTTCAGCAATATCGGCAGTCCAAAGTTCCGTTCCATCAGCCCACCAAATAAAAAATCGCGCTGGATAAACCCGACCAAGCCCTTTTTTCAAAAACGAGGCCTTTTTTAGACGTTCGGCACGCACCTTCCAGTCAAGTTGCAAGTCATCCGCGGAGATTTTCATGCCACGCTTTTGTGCCTCCACAACTACTTTCTCGATCAAATCTTCATCGAAAGGCTCAACGGGCGGACCAGACAATGTGAACGTGCGATGATCCCCTTCATAGGCATCCACATCGTCAAAAATGCTCCACAAAATACCTTTTGCACAAATCGAAGCGATATCTTGACCCTCTTCGCCAGTAGCGCAGTGTGAGGGCCCCACGCCTTTGTCAGACAAAGTTTGAATTACAAACAAACGTGCAAGATCAAAAATATCAAACCGAGCATGTCCCTCTGTAGATTTCAAGTAACCATGTCGACGAAGGTTCCGCTGCTGAGAGACAGACATACCTGTAATATTCTCCGCTTGCGCTGGGGTGAACTGAGTAAATGTGATTTCAAGCATGTCATAACCTCCAATACCGGCAACATGTCACGCTTTATCTTTCGTGTCAACTGTCACGATTTCCTAAACTTGACTCAACTCAGTTGGCAGTGCGCTTTAAAAGGCCGCGACTTACTTCGCGCTCCAATATCTCGCAACCTTCCCCCAACACATCAGCAAGGGTTTCCGCTATACTTAGCGTCACACTGACTGCACAAGCATCAGGACTATTCGGTGACATTTTCGCGTTATCATTTTCCAATGCCAAACGTGCAGTTTTGATGAGCGCACTCACAGCAAAGACCAAATTGTCTGTCATTTCTTCGGGTTTTTTTGTTTGTAAGTCTTGAACAGTAATCATGACACCACCTTCAGCGCGTTTATGGAGTCCAGCGCCAAGGTCAGCCCGGTTGCTCGTGCTTGGGCCATTTCTATCATCGTCAGCATATCGCTAATGTCGTCGTCGTCAGACATAGCTTGCGCGGCACTTAACAGGCTCTCGACAATCAGTGACTCTCTTTGCATATCTTCGCGGGTTAATTTTTGACGAATTGGTGCATTCGCGCAGGCGCGTTGATTTGTCATTGTTTTAATCCTTGTTTATGGTAGTGTCCTATAATGGACATAACTCAATGTCCGATATAGGACAAGCTAAAAATATGACTACCCCTGAACAGCTACGCGCAGCTCGTGCGCTTCTTGGACTTTCACAGGATGATATTGCCAATAAAATTGGCTCATCATCCAAGACTGTTCGACGCGCTGAAAGCGGGCCAAAGCAGGTTTCTGAAAGCACAGTAA
>NZ_JBPOEU010000081.1:0-2742 GCF_051251695.1 Maritalea sp.
TTTCCATACTCTGTTTCTCTTCGCGCTCCTTGTTATACTCGCGCGTTCGATCAAAATTACGCCTCGGGCTGTGGCAATCATCGTTCCCTTCTTCCTTTTTCTATTGGTCTATCTCGCCCTATCAATGGGGACGTCAGAGCCGGAATACCTGATTGAGAAGCTCGAGGGAGGATTTGGCGCGACCACTGTTGGTGCCTTATTGTTGATCGGAATTTCAACGCGATATGGGACGGATGAGTTTCTAGATCAGTTTCTGAAATTCGGGCTTCTGATCTTGGTTTTGACAATCGGATACAAAAGTGTGTTCGGATTGATGGCCCGTGACGTGCGATTCTTCATCAATGGTCCAATTGTTTTCGGCTGGCTTATGGGACAGTTCGCAATTATCGCGACTTTTCGCGCATTGAACGGCAGAAACCCCACCCAGAATTTTATCCTCGCGACCCTCTTCGCCTCAGCTACGGTTTGGACTTTTTCAAAGGGGCCGATTTTGGCTCTTCTTGTCGTTTTCTTGCTCCTGTTTTTACGCAAGGCTCACAGAGCAAGAACTCAATTCTTGCTAGCAGCATTGTTACTGACTGTCGTTGCCGGAGTGAACCTGGTTGGGCTTGAAAATTTCGGGCGATTATATGCTTTCGCGAACGCGATTTTCGAATCCGGCGAGATCGGGGAGTTTGGCACCGCATCAGTACGCTTGGCTCTCTGGGTTGAGGCGCTTGACATGTGGGAAACCAGTCCAATGTTCGGAATTGGGCCAGGAAACTTCAAGCATTTTACGATTTTCGGGGGATTTCGCTACCCACACAATTTGATGATTGAATTATTGGCTGAAACAGGGCTCGTTGGCCTATTTCTCTTCTTGCTCTTTCTTCTAATGATTTTCCTCATGACGAATGCGCTCGGTCGTTTGATAATGGTCTTCTCACTGATCGGTTCGTCGTTTAGCGGCGATCTGGCTTATCTGCGTGTTATGGTTTTGCTGCCCTTCTTGTTCGCGATCGCGATGCCTGTTAATCAAAAGGTGCCAAGATGATCTGGCTCATAGGATTGACTATGGCCTTGTTTGGGGTATTCGTTGCGTTGGACGCGGTTTCGCTTTTGCCAAGGGTCGCAGGCAGTGTGTGTCAGCGAAACGCGATTTCGATTTCGATCCAAGGGATTATTAACACCATAAAACGCGTCTTTGTGGTAAGTTTCGCGCCAGTCCTCGGTTTTATCGCCATAAGTGGAGACATCAACGACCTGATCCTTGCCGTTCTGGGGTCTTATGCAACAGGCGTTGTATTGGTTTTGATCACACACAATATGCGGAGCTTTTTCATAAGCTACTTCGCCGCGGTTTGTGTCGAATTCGATGAAACTGGCAGACTGTTTCGGTCCTTTGCCCGGTCGTTCCACAAAAGGTTGGCCTGGGTCGAGCAAGCACAACAGTTTTCCGCAGACCTGCACTTTTTCACGTTCCCAAGCGTGCCCAAGACACGGCGGGTTTTTTTTCTGTCGCTTTGGATATTCTTTTTCTATTCTTCGTCAGTGTTTGCCGTGAACATTATTGCGGAGCTGTTGGAGGAATGGTCGACGGTCGTCTTGCAGATGACTGGGATTTTCAACAGCCTTGGCACACTGGCCCTTGCCTTCTTTCTTGAACCGAGACTCGCGCGCAGTTATGAACGTCAGGCCGATTTGCAGGGAGTCCTGGGGGCTCTGCTCCTCGGCCGCTTTTTTTCCGTAGCTTTGCTAGGGCCGGTGTTCTTTACCACGATCTGGATATTTGTTTAAAGGGAGAATGGCGTATCTATCAAACCTACCGGCTTTAAACTTTGTCAACCCTAGGAAGACAACTGAGTTTAGCAAGAGGTATATGACTACCAACACGTTAGCAATGGCGCGAACAAAAATGGAAATGGCCAGACATGATACTTAGTATTCCTTACAAAGGCAGCCGCGACTATTTGCACGGCACAGACATGTTCGACCGCGTGATATCGATCGCGTCTAAAGAAAGCGGCGGTGCGCCAGAGGTGTTCGAAATTTCGTTCCATGCGATGGCGAACAAGCCGCTTGTATTGCAAATTGGTGGGGACGGCCCGGCGCGCGCGACAACCGCTGCTGGATACTTCCAAGGTGCCGCCGGAAAAGTCCGTTTCTTTCTGTCCGAAACAGACGGCGAAGTTGTCGGCCGCATACCCTATGCCGAAGAAGAAGTCGTCCGCAACATGGTCTTTGCGGATCAGGGCGCGACGGCGCTCATGGGCGCTCTAAATCCGTTTTCAGACATCGAGGTCTGGATTCCGATGGTCAAGGAACTGCACACCCGACTGTTTCCTGAGGCGAACGGCAAATGGGTGTTTGCCCGTGCTAAGATGAGTGGCTATTCGCCCGAACATGCGCCGATGGAATATCGGGTGCAACATACCGCCAAATTGGGTCACAAGCTGACCCGCAACGAAGTGTTCCTGGGAGATCGCAAGGTCGGGGACATCTTCTTTTCCTTAATGTGAGGAGACTGCCATGCTTGGCATCGAACAAATCGCAAGCTACCTGCCCGCCACACGCGCCAGCAACATGGATCTCGCCGAGAAATTTGATCTAGAGGCGGATTTTATCGAGAACAAGATTGGTGTACTTGAACGCTGCGTGAAGGATGCGGACGAAGATACCAGCGATATGGCCGTCAAGGCGCTGAATGCGCTGGTGACCAAAAGCGGCTTGGCCCTTGATGAAATCGAAGCCATGGTGGTGGTG
>NZ_JBPOEU010000082.1:0-2724 GCF_051251695.1 Maritalea sp.
GAAAGCTTCATGCGGGCCTCTGGGCCGGGTGGGCAGAATGTGAACAAAGTGTCATCCGCGGTGGAGCTGCGGTTCGAAGCGGAGCGATCCCCCAACCTGCCCCCTGCTGTGAAAATTCGCCTGCGCAAACTGGCGGGACGCCGCTGGACCAAAGACGGCGCGATCATCCTGCAGTGCGATGAAACCCGCTCCCAAGTGCGCAACCGAGAACTGATCCGAGAGCGACTCGCCGCGCTGATCACCCAAGCGACAGAGCGGCCTAAGTTTCGCGTCAAAACCAAACCCACCAAAGGATCAGTGCGCAGACGACTGGATGGGAAGAAAAAACGCGGGGAAGTGAAGGCGCTGCGTGGGCGGGTTGAGTGACTATTTGGGCAGATGGCCTGCGATCTTGTTTAATTCATTTCAACAAATGCTCTTTAACCTTCATCAAAAGCTGCATGAGCTCCCGATCGACGCTTTGGGCGGTCAACTCGTCAATCACTCTCGGAGACGTTACAGTGACTTTAAGCTTGTCTTGAATGTTTTTTACGATTGATGAAAAGACTTCTTTCCCGGGAACAACTTGTCGACGGAATTCTTCTCTTTTCCAGCTTTCGGTAAATCTAGCTTCTTCTTCAGCAGACAACGAAGGGATGTCTCTTTTTGGGTTTTTCTTTACCTCGAACTCGATCCTTGCTCCGATACGGCGAGAAAGCGTTGTCGATTTCACTTCTTCAATACTTGATTCAATAATGTCACTAACCGTATTTTCCCAACCTGACGGCAAGCTTCCACCGGAGAACTTCTTAACCACGGCAGCAATCGCACTTGGTACTAGCAGATAATTTTCAATCTCTTTGTGAGTAAGAACGCCACAATGTGTTTCACCCTTATTTACTCTTTTCAAGAAGTCTTCGATTTCACCATCACAACGGTAGTCTCTATCAAAAATGGCTGAGACAGGAATCTTAAACCCAAAGAACTTCTCGAAAACCCAAGAGGACGTTGTCACCCGGGACCAGTTTGAAAACCCATCAGTCTTCATGAGGGTTACTGATGAATTGGAAATAAAGTCCATGCCACCTATTTTCTTCGCAATTTTTGATAGTATTTTGGCATCTTTTCCTTCGAAGTAGAGAACCTTCTTTGTTTTTGCTAGTCGCGCGAACTGCGCGTTCTCAGAACTGCCAATTGCCGAATAAACATCAGCGTACCCAGACTCGTTTTGAATGCGTTTTGCACCTCTAGCTTCCGGTCTGATTATGAGAACTTCACCCGGATCCACATCATTTATTATTTCGGTCGAGTGCGTCGCAATAAAATATTGCCCAACCCTTTGGCTTACCAATCTTAGCAATCGGTGTTGGAGATCAGGGTGTAAATAGATGTCTGGTTCATCCAAAACGAGAGTTGAATCATGATTTGTCCCAGCTAAATGCATCATGGTTTGCATCCAAACTTGAAAACCGAAACCCGCCCATTGGACCTCTCTCACATTCGGACCTTCTCGAAAGTACATTCTTACAATCGATCTATTGCCTCCGCGCTCAACTTCTGGACGCTGCACGCGAATGCCAGGCCAACCAAGCTCTACCAGATCAGCGAACGCATCAAACTCGTCATCAGTTCTGTGCAGCCAAAAATTTCGGAAATTTCTACTTGCAAGCCTACCATACCGATTTTTCTCGACGGTTTCCTCCCTTACCAACTCCTCGTTTTGCTCCAGCGGGCTAAGAGTCGGGACAATGGTCAGTTTAAGAGGAAATTGCTCTTTTAAGAAAGCTGAGTTGACACGAGGCTGAAGGTCAGACTGCAAGTAGCACTCTAGAACTCCATCATCAGGTATCAAAATGACAAACTTGTTACCGTTATCTAACCTCAGAGAAATTCGTGCTTGGCCCGTTCCGAAGTTGTGAACGCAGTAACGAAGGTCATTTTGAATAGCGGAACTCGGAACCTCCCAAGTTGGACACACCCCGTCTGAACCGTGCGACTTCAATACCCCAGTTTTACGCGTAGTGTACCTGAGTGCGTCAAAAGCGATCCTTAAAGCATCCAGACATGTCGATTTTCCCGCATTGTTAGGCCCCACCAGCACATTCTTGTCTCTAGCCGATAAAATGAACTTTGGAAAAGTTTTGTAATCTTCAAATTCTATGGATTTCACTTTGCTCATTAAGCTATTTTACCGTTCTAAAAAATTTGCGGTTAATCCAATTGTGGATGCATTGCGTCTAAACCACAACATCCATCTCGTCTTGCTCCCCAACGCCAAACACTCGTTTATACCGCTCGACTTCACCCGCAGGCCCCATGGCTTTTTTCGGGTTATCGCTGAGTTTCACCGTCGGGTTGCCGTTGGCTTTGACGGCTTTGCACACAAGTGAGAACGGCGCGAGGGTGTCTGTGTCGCCTGACATGTTGAGGCCACGGAAGTCGTTGGTCATCAAGGTGCCCCAGCCGAAAGACGTCTTCACGCGACCTGCGAATTTTTGGTGCAGTTCGATGATTTTATCGGTGTCCAAGCCATCAGAAAAGATCACCAGTTTTTTGGTAGGGTCTTCACCACGGCTTTTCCACCAGTTGATCGCGACTTCGGCAGCCCCCGCAGGATCACCACTGTCGATGCGGATGCCCGTCCAACCAGCGAGCCAATCGGGGGCGTGGTCAAGGAAGCCTTGGGTGCCATAGGTATCGGGCAGGATGATGCGCAGGTTGCCCTCGTGTTCGTCTTGCCAATCG
>NZ_JBPOEU010000083.1:0-2623 GCF_051251695.1 Maritalea sp.
CGATAATAGTGGGCCATACGCGACCCCTTCTGCGAGGGGTGTGAGAGATATTCAAACGCCCTATCCAGATCGCAAGCGACGGAGGTACCGCTAAAGTAAGCATAGCCCAGCCGATAGGCGGAAAGAGAGCATTCACCCGCATCAAAGGCTTGCTGGAAAAGCTCTACCGATCGGGCCCTTCGCGGGTCCTCCGTTGCACAATTCCAAAGGCGCTCGGCCTCATCAGATAATCGACGTCCATCCATGATCACTTACCACGCGCCGCGCTTCGAACACGCTTGGCTTCCTCTTTCAACACTGCACGCGCGGCCCGGTTCAGCTTCAATCATGATCACTCTTATCACTGCTTTCGCGTCGCATGTCCTCAGTTCTATGACAGCTCCACTTTCAGAACCTCGCCCAACGGTCCCGAAAATTTCAGACGGTGAGTACCCCGATCATCCGTCCAGACAAACCGGCCGCTCCGCATCGTGCGATTGACGTTCGAGCGGCCATGATCGACTTCTATCTGCTTTCCAAAGGAAAAAATGGTTGCGAACCTGGCCATATCCGTGTTTTCGAGAGCCAGATTGAAGCTGGATGTCGGCACGAAACTGTTCGCCGCGTCCGACATCCAGCCTTGAAGCTGAGGCTCTTCCTGCGCCCAAATTACCTCCGAGATGAGTGGTTCGGGGAGCAGGCTTGTTACAACCATATTCTCCTCTCTTCGCTGATCGGTCTCCGCACTTCGAGCGCGGAAAATCCCGTCATTTTTTTTGACCTCCCAGTCGGGATGGAATTGAAACCATTGTCGAAAATCATGCTTCACATCGGGTGAGCGATCATAAAGCCAGTCAAGAACGACAAGAAATTTCCCGGGGTTGAGGATCAGGCTGCGCCAATGACGGACGAATTTGAAATGGCTGACTTCACATTGTGTCACGGCCAGGCCGGATTGTTGTTCCGCACCCACCAGAGCTGAGCCAAAGGGTTTCGCCGCCTGCCCTCCAGGACGCCCCCGTGGATAGCTCTTGCCGTCAATTTCGACGCAATTGTGCGAACGTGTCGATTCAACATAAATGCGTTTGGGGTCGGAATACCAGAACCCTTCTTTGAACAGATCCGAACCGCGCTCGGTTCGACCAGCATATGCGTATCGGCCGGGATCGATCAGGATTTCCCGATGTCTGTCATACCAAAGGAAAGACACATGATCGGCATGCTTGTGAGTACGGGAGTGGAAAGCTGCCATTTGGGCACGATAGGATGCATCCTCGAACACTGGCTCCTGCGAATCAGGATAAAGGCGGGCAAAAGCATATCCGGCATCAAGATAGGCTTGGACCCCGCCTTTAGCTGGACGACCAGCCTGCCCTCCCGACATCACATATTGAAGCGCATCGTTGTCGTATCGGCTTGCCAGTCGCACACTTTTTTGAAGCATCAAGCGTGGGTCGGAATCGCCAAATGTAATCAGGCCGTAGTCTGGCTGGATCATCCAAGCCAAAGCCTGCTCCATTTCCGATATCCGCTGAGCGATCTCCCGATCTTCAATCAGTTCTGTTTGAAGCGCGCCGATAAGACTGCCCAAGATCATGTAATGGTATCCCGGTGAATGCTCCTTATGCACATTGTCGGGCGTAAAATGGCTATCCAGGCATCGCCAAAGTCGATTGGTCGCTATCCGGAAATATTCGTCAAAACGCGGATCAACATGGCTGAAACGTTTGGCCGCTGCGATCTGACCCAGAGCCTGATAGATACCATGATTGTTCTGGTGCTTAAAAAAACCCTCAGCCAAAAGCAGTTCATTGTGAAACACCACGCTCTTGAAAAATAGTTCCACTTCTTCGTCGGAATAATCGTCATCGCGTGCAATGACATCCAAAATGTATGCCATACGATACAGCCGCTGGCCTACAGCCATATCATACCAAGCGAACCCTTCTTTCGCCCTGCTCTCATCGGTCAGGACAAGCGCTGGGGGGCCGTCAAAAACTCCAATCTGGAACCGCTGAATCCAATCCAACGCAAACGCATAAGACACATCGAAATATCTCCTCCGGCGGACTGGATCATCAACCGTGCAGGCTCCCTTCAGCAGGAATGTGAGTGGCTCCCATGCATTGAGCTGAAATGCGAACGATCGGTCGAACTCAGTCCACGGCAACGGTGGTGCCAATGACGGCAAATGATCTCCTTGCCGAAACCAACCTAACTCAATCAGGTCATCGAGAGTCGATTGAAAATTCGACGAGAGATGCTTGGGAGACGTATCAAGTTCATCATATGGCGCGAGGGGGCGCCGTTTCAAATTTTCTCGAAGTTCTTCAACAGGATTTTTCCTGCTGAAATATTTTCTCAATACCGAAATCACGACTTTTTCGTGAACTCGATATGACCCACGTCAGATTTACCATCTGGCTGCCGTTCATTTACAGATTCTTTTTTTATCATGTGGCCACCATATTTGGCGCATTTCACGACGCTTACTAGGATGATTATTTCTTGTCTTGTTATTGGGTCTATGCCCTGAAAAACCTGTACTTCGAAATATTGCTCCAATTGCCTAATGAGACCGTTCTCACCCAGCTTACGAAAGCTTCCAACCCCATATTGCTCAAGATTATCTGCCCCATACCAT
>NZ_JBPOEU010000084.1:0-2586 GCF_051251695.1 Maritalea sp.
AATACGAAGGACTTACCAAGCGCTCGAAGCGCGGCGCTGTCTGGACCGACAAGGTGCGCTGCCACGAAGAATCGGTGGAGATACCGCTGTCCTGGAAGAAGCCTCGCCGGGTGTTCGTCAATTCCATGTCCGACTTGTTCCACCCCGATGTGCCAAGCGACTTCGTGCGTCGCATCTGGGACATGATGGGACGGACGCCGCAGCACCACTACCAAATCCTGACCAAGCGGCCACAGCGGATGGCCGATCTGTTGCAAGAGATTGCGCCGGAGCCGCTTGCCAATGTCTGGCTGGGCACTAGCGTCGAGGATCACCGTGTCGTTGAGCGCATGGACCAACTGCGCGAAGTTCCCTCAAGCGTTCGTTTCATCTCGTTCGAACCGCTGATCGGCGATGTCGGACGCGTGGACCTAACCGGAATACATTGGGCAATCGTCGGTGGGGAAAGCGGTCCGCGCTCGCGTCCGATGGACAAAGAGTGGGTGGAGCACATCCTCGATCAGTGCCTAGAATCCGGCACGGCCTTTTTCTTCAAACAGTGGGGCGGCGTCAACAAGAAGAAGACCGGTCGCCTGCTCAGAGGCCGGACCTTTGATGAGATGCCCAAACTAGCTCACGCTTGAGCGAGCACAGATATGGTTCATCCGAGCGCATGGTAAGAAAGTCCTATGATTGGAAGAACGGAGCCGCACTGGATGGTCATTCGCGGGTCAAGCTGAAGATTCTCGATGAGTACTTTTGCGAATACCTCAGGGTTAGGTGCGTACTTCCGCAGCAGGAGAAATTTCGGCTTGCAGTCGTAGACGGCTTTAGTGGCGCCGGCCTCTATGGTGATGGGTCGTTTGGATCACCCTTGGTTCTGCTCGACGCCTTACGGCGGACCGAAGAGGAGTTGAACCTTTTGAGAGCGGCTGAAGGTTTCAGGCCGATAATCATCGAGTGCTATTTTGCGTTCAACGAGGTTGATCCTGAAGCGATTGAGCTGCTTCGCGAGAACTCAGCACCAATCATTGCTGAGATTAAGGCAAGACACCCAAACATCAAGTTGCATACCAAATTCCATGTCGGTGAATTTGAGGAGCGCAGGCAAGAAATTTGCCAGAACATAGAGTCTTCTCGTGTGCGCAGTGCGCTCTTTAATCTCGACCAGTATGGCTACACCCAAGTCTCCGAAACGACTCTCCTTGATCTCATGAAGATCACTCGATCAACCGAGGTCTTTCTGACGTTCGCGATCGAGTCCTTTTTGACCTATCTTTCGCCTGAAAGAATTAGTGGTATTCTAGACGGCAGCACAGTTCCGTTCGCTGGCAATCTTTCAAACGTAGACGAAAATCAAAGCAAGCCCATGTGGCTTGGCTCAATTGAGAAGGTCGTCTTTGAAACCCTTAAGGGTGCCGCATCCTATGTCAGTCCATTTTCGATACACAACCCAGACGGTTGGAGGTACTGGCTCATCCACTTTGCGAATTCATTCAGAGCACGCCAAGTCTACAACGATGTGCTCCACAAGAATATGAGTTCGCAGGCGCACTTTGGAAGGTCAGGGCTGCGAATGCTTCATTACGACCCAAACGAAAACTCCGACCTTTATTTATTTGATCAGGATAGTCGTGGCGCTGCGAGGAAACAGCTGATGGATGACATACCCAGGGTGGTTGAGAGATTTGAGAACCGGCTACCGATGGCAGAATTTTACGAGATCTCATACAAAGAAACACCTGTTCATAGCGATGACATCAACTTCGCAATTATCAAAAACCCTGATCTTGAGGTTGTGACTCCAAACGGAGGACTCCGGCGAAGCCCTAGTACGATCAAAGACACAGATGTATTGAAGTTGAGGGACCAGAAGAGCTTTTTCTCTCTGGTCTGAGGCAGTATAAACGCGCTCTTACTTTGGAGAAAACAATGGCAGATCAGCCCCTAGAATGGCCGAAATTGCTAACAAGTGTAAGGCGCAAAGACCTAGCCGGGCCGCGTGGAGAGGCTGACAGGCTTGGTGCGGCGGGCACTCGAACAGAAATCGAGCGAGACTACGACAGGATACTATTCAGTGCGCCAATAAGGAGGCTTGCGGACAAAACACAGGTCTTTCCTCTGGACAAGAATGATAGCGTTAGAAACCGCCTCACTCACTCTCATGAGGTGTCAAACTTGGCCCGCAGTATTGGCGTTGCGCTAGTTCATGGCGAGACGGGAGTGCCGACCGGCGAAGGCACAAAGCGCGACCTTCCTTCAATGCTTGCGGCTGTGGGCTTAGCACACGACGTGGGTAACCCGCCATTTGGACACCAAGGCGAATACGCGATTAGCTCTTGGTTTCAAAAAAACGAAAACAAAGCCCTCAATTTTTCTGAAGCCGTCGCCCAAGGGAAGATCAGTGAAGAAGATTCCAAGCGGATGAAAGAGGATTACCTTAACTTTGAAGGAAACGCCCAAGCTCTGCGAATACTAACCAAGCTACAGATCTTAAACGACGACTTTGGCCTTAATGTCAGCTGCGGCACCTTGGGCGCGCTTATGAAATACCCTGTAACATCAGACAGAGTCGACAAGACTCATGTTGCGACCAAAAAGTTCGGT
>NZ_JBPOEU010000085.1:0-2573 GCF_051251695.1 Maritalea sp.
CTTGGGTGTCAATACGACACTTCACCGGCACACTCACCTGCTCACCGTTTTTGCGGGTAATGTTTAGGGTCATTTGTGCACCCGGCTTACGCTCACCTAAAACATCATAGGTTTCACTGCCATCTATCTTGTACGTGTGACGGTTATCACCCGGCATAAACTCCAGCGGTAATACGCCCATACCAATCAAGTTAGTACGGTGAATACGCTCAAAACCTTCTGCCACAATCACTTCAACACCTGCTAAGCGGACGCCTTTGGCTGCCCAGTCACGCGATGAGCCCTGACCATAATCCGCACCCGCCACAATAATCAGTGGCTGCTTACGCTGCATGTAGGTTTCAATCGCTTCCCACATACGCATTTCAGTCCCTTGTGGCTCTAAACGCGTTAGCGAGCCTTGTTTGACCTTACTTTGCCCGTCAGCACCTACCTCTCGCACCATTTCATTGAACAGTTTAGGGTTAGCAAATGTTGCGCGCTGAGCGGTTAAATGGTCGCCCCTGTGGGTCGCATAAGAGTTAAAGTCTTCCTCGGGTAATCCCATTTTGTGCAAATAGGCACCTGCCGCGCTGTTGAGCTGAATCGCATTTGAAGGCGATAAGTGATCCGTAGTGATATTGTCACCCAATACTGCCAATGGGCGTAAGCCCTTCATAGAACGCTCGCCGGCTAGGGCCCCTTCCCAATAAGGAGGGCGACGAATATAAGTACTTTGTGGGCGCCAGTCGTATTGAGGGTTAATGTGCGCGCCGTATTCCACTTTTAAATCAAACATGGGCTCGTACACTTTACGAAACTGCTCAGGTTTAACACTGGCTTTGACTACCGCATCAATCTCTTCGTCGGTAGGCCAAATATCTTTTAGCGTTACTGGATTACCGTTTTTATCATGGCCTAAAATATCCCGTTCAATATCAAAACGAATTGTACCGGCAATAGCGTATGCCACGACTAAAGGCGGTGACGCCAAAAATGCTTGCTGCGCATAAGGGTGAATACGCCCATCAAAGTTACGGTTACCCGACAACACAGCCGTTGTGTATAGGTCGCGATCGGTAATTTCTTTTTGGATCACTGGGTCAAGGGCGCCGCTCATGCCGTTACAAGATGTACACGCAAATGCCACCACCCCAAAACCGAGTTGTTCTAGCTCAGGCAATAATTTGGCGTCTTCTAAATACAGTTGCACCGCTTTTGAGCCCGGCGCCAAAGAGCTTTTCACCCAAGGCTTGCGCGTTAAGCCGAGTTTGTTGGCATTGCGAGCAATTAAGCCAGCGGCCACCATGTTGCGAGGGTTACTGGTATTAGTACAACTGGTGATAGCCGCGATGATCACCGCGCCATCAGGCATTTTGCCTTCTTCGTTTTCTACCACGCCGCTGATACCGCGTTGGGCCAATTCAGAGGTGGGTACACGGCTATGGGGATTTGACGGCCCAGCAATATTGCGCCCGATAGTCGATAAATCAAATGTAAGTACACGCTCATACTCAGCGGTTTCAAGGCTATCTGCCCATAGACCAGTGTGTTTTGCGTAGGTTTCAACCAGTTTCACTTGCTCGTCGTCACGCCCGGTTAGGGTCAAATAATCGATGGTTTGACGGTCAATATAGAACATGGCCGCGGTCGCACCGTACTCTGGAGTCATGTTCGAAATGGTGGCTCTGTCACCCAACGTCAGGTGCTTAGTGCCTTCGCCGTAAAACTCTAAGTACGACGACACGACTTTTTCTTTGCGCAAAAATTCGGTCAATGCCAACACCACATCTGTGGCGGTGATCCCTGCCTGCGGGCGTCCAGTTAGCTCAACGCCGATAATATCCGGCAGGCGCATATACGATGCGCGCCCTAACATAACGCTTTCTGCTTCAAGGCCACCCACACCAATCGACATCACCCCAAGGGCATCGACCATAGGCGTGTGGCTGTCAGTGCCCACTAACGTGTCCGGAAAGGCAACGCCGTTAAGCTTTTGCACCACAGGGGACATACGCTCAAGATTAATTTGATGCAAAATGCCGTTACCCGATGGAATAACATCGACGTTTTTAAACGAGGTTTTGGTCCATTGAATAAAATGAAAGCGGTCTTCATTACGTCTGTCTTCTACCGCGCGATTTTTCTCAAACGCGTTTTTATCAAAACCACCGTACTCAACAGCCAATGAGTGATCCACCACCAACTGCGTGGGCACCACTGGGTTCACTTTTGACGGGTCACCGCCTTTTTCAGCGATAGCATCTCGTAAGCCGGCTAAATCAACCAATGCCGTTTGCCCGAGAATATCGTGGCACACCACGCGTGCAGGAAACCAAGGAAAGTCTAAGTCACGCTTGCGATCAATTAATTGCTTCAACGAATCGGTTAACTGCTCAGGAGCACAGCGTCTGACCAAGTTTTCAGCGAGCACCCGTGAGGTATAAGGTAGTTTGGCATAAGCACCTGGGGTAATCGCATCAACAGCTGCTTGGGTGTCGAAATAGTCCAGCTTGGTGCCTGGAAGAGGTTTACGGTAATCGGTATTCATAGCGGTCCTTAAATACGAGAGTAACAACGCGCCAGTCATAACC
>NZ_JBPOEU010000086.1:0-2565 GCF_051251695.1 Maritalea sp.
ATATTTTCGCAACCAAATTCTCTCCTTTGGGAGGCATAATGCTCCCTGCATTTTAACTATTTAGGACAAGGGTTCATCCCAACCATCAGTGGGATGAGTTATACAAATGATTTGGGCAACAATTTGGCGCAAGGTTAAAAATTCTTATTGCGGCGAATATTCGAATTTGGCGAATGCGCGTCCGATTATGCCGCTCTCAGTGCAAAGCTGTTATGTAAAGGTGGGCTGCAGGGCTTGCCACCATTAGATTTGTGCTGGAAATGCCGTGCGGAACTGCTGAACACGGCAAACCCGTGCAGAGCAGACCCACTTGAGTGGGCCGAAATGAAAGTTAGTTCACGCTGCCAAAAGCACTGCCTCAACTCGCCTTAGTACAGGGCGGACGGTTTGCAAATTTTTTGTTTCAAAAAATGTTAGTTGAGGAAATAGCCGTTGCACCTCCATCTTTACGTCATCATCAGATGCATCTTGCCAGTGGCCTGGAAAGTAGCTCTCTGAGGGCACACCTTGGGCGAACACTATCTGGTGGGCTTCAAACAGCAAATGAATGTATCGAACGGTTCCACCAGAAACCTGACGGACGGTGTCGCCATTCACCAGATGTTTGGCTGCCGCCAATACTTCTTCCTGACCGAAATACAACTCGGCCCGCCAACCCGATATTAGCATCCGATGCTGAGGGGAGACTAAGAGCGGGGCGTCATTGCCGATAGCGCCCTTGGCGAAAAGGATCGGCGCACAATCTCCAACAGCGCGAAAGCTATCATCCACAATCATTCTTATCGCTTGTGGGCCGTCGTCGAGCGTCGTCACAAGATCCCCAACTTGTAATTCTTCGATCAGGCGTGGTCCGCTTGGTGTGTTTATCCGTGTTCCCGGTGTGAAACATGTTGGCCCAAAGTCGTTTACTGGCGTCTGTGTGGCTGTCGTCACAAAGGTAGAGCTCACAAAGGTACCATCTTGCAGCACTTGCCCGTCAGTCGGCGTAAATACCGGAGGGCCACTGCTCAAATAGAACGTTACGCCTGTATAGGTTACATTGCCTACACCGGGAACATTCACAGTCAGCGTGTCGCCCGGCCAAACCTGAGTAATGGTCACGCCGTTAAATGTATCTCCTGCTCCGGTCTCGATATTGCCGTCATCGTCTTCGTCAATATATTCAACCCGCTGAAATGCCAGCGCGGTTCCTGAAGCTGGTGGAGCTCCAGGATCAACTGTAAAAAACTGATCTTCGTATGCTGTGGGCATGACGATACCTCAATTGATGAGCAATCTTGGTATGTCTGGCGAATTGGATTCAAATACGGCAAAATCACGGTAAATTTTGAATAACTGCTCACTGAAGTGCCCCGTTGGCATTACTCAACTCCGAAGCAGGCAGGCGAGAACGCGGCCGCATTGGGTCGGTAAACGCAGTTATGTAACGGTGGGTTGCAGTGCGTGCCACCACTGGGTTTGTTGGTGCAAGAGCTGTGCGGCCCTAGCAAACCCCTGCACACCTACCGTTAGGGGCTGCAGGCAGGTTAGTGCGCGCACCTGGTTGAGGCCCTGGGGCAAACTTTTCTTGTTTCTTAGTAACATCGGTATTTTGGAATGCGGCTCAGCAAATTTGTGAATGTTGAAAAACGGTAGTCAGCGTGGCTGCTGACTTTGCCCGCAGGGTGGTCCGCCTGCCCCCACCCCATCGACGGCACTCAGCGGAACGTATGGGTTGGCCATTCCCGCTCCGAGGGAATCCGGGTTTGCCGCTGACCGGAGGAGTGATGAAGCCTTAGGCTTTAAACGAGCACTGGGGCGGCCCAAAAGCGTGACAGGTCCATTTTGATTACACGTTCGCCAAACTGGTGACACATTGCACCAGGATATTCGGGTTAACAAAATCTGGCTGACGTAAATTGGTGGGGAATAAATTTTACCTGCGCGTTTGGCTTTCGAGGAGTGGCCTGAAATGAGAATAGTTTTCGCAATGATTATAGCCCTTTCGGCGACGCAAACTTTCGCCGACGAGATTTGGTCTGAAAGGGAGATCTGCAGGGCTGCTACGAAGACCTACTTTTGGCTAAAAGAATTACCCTCTAATGCGCCCGACGAAGGCGTGTATATGGGCTTTATGAGCGAGCGACAGAACTACTACACTTGTCGTGTAGATGGTGATGTCGCGGACTTCCTATGGGTGAACAAGTCGTTTGAAAAAATGCGCAGCCAAAGCACCAAGTTTGAAATCAATGGAAGTACACTTACCGTGGAAACCGACATGAAAACGGAAAACTTCACGCCGGGCTAAACTCTGCTTGGCAGAGGGTGGTGAGGTGAATTATTGACGGACACTTTGGGTCAGGACTCAAACAGATGCACGTGGGTGCAGACTGCCAGTCTGGTCCCTCACGACATTTTTGGCATTTTCCGAAACCACCGTTTGTTGAACGGTCAAGCCCCGCATCTTCATGGCAAGGAGGACGCACTACTGAACTTCTCAGAAGGTTTCCTTGGTTCCATCAGCATAGATGACGCCATTCATGCAAACACGTGCTTCAACATCAGCCTGCTTCATCTCCATTAGGC
>NZ_JBPOEU010000087.1:0-2467 GCF_051251695.1 Maritalea sp.
TGTTTGACCCCTGCTTTGGCCGCAATGTCTTGCTGGGTCCAATTGTTCTTGGTGCGGATTAGTAACAACTGATTGGCCAATTGTTTTGGACTGTAGATCATCTGAGCCTCCTCTATACCTTCAAGCGGATAAAAGACACTATATCCCCTTTGGAGGATATGTACAGCAATATCCCCTATTGAGGATACTCATCTAATTATCCTCTTGAGCGGATAGGTTTTCTGAAAGTCTACTCGCTACAGAGTCATTTTCTTACAAAGTCCGATATTTGTTAACCAGCTGCCTATTCATTTAGACAATAAATACGCGTTTATACTGCTCCCGCAACTCCACCTTTCTGACTTTCCCTGTGCCTGTGACCGGCAGGGCTTCGCAGATGAAAATGGCTTTGGGCACTTCGAACTGCCCTAGCTGGGCTTTGCAGTGCGCCTCGATTTGAGGAATGTCTGATTCGTTCAATGTTGCGCTGATAATACAGGCGCAAACGGCTTCGCCCCAGTGGGGATGGCTCACGCCGAAGGCGGCCGCGCGCTCGATGCCCTCTAGTAACTCCAAGGCTTGCTCTACCTTTTGTGATGAGACATTTTCACCACCCGATTTTATCGTGTCTTTGATCCGGTCAATAAACAGCAGTTGGCCTTGGTTATCGATTAAGCCGATATCTCCCGTGTGATGCCAGCCGAATTTACCCGCCTCTGCTGTAGCTTGCTCATTCTTATAGTAGCCACTCATAACTTGGGGCCCGCGCCATACTATCTCACCCGCTTCGCCGTTGGGAAGCTCGTTGCCTTGCTTATCAATAATCGCTTGCTCACCAGTACAAACGGGCTCCCCCCAATAATTACCTTCGCTGAATTCGGTTGGGGTTTTATCTCGATACATACAGGCAACAGGGGCGAACTCGGTTTGGCCGCTGCCCAAATGCATCACGCACCCAAAGGTTTTACGTACTTTTTCTAGGCTTTTACTATTCATAGCAGCCATGGAATACACCCCTAATTTGAAATGTTGAAAGTCGCGCTGATCAACATTCGGTGTGGCGAGCAGTGCATGCCACATCATGGGCATAAACACGGCGGTTTCGATTTTTTCCTGCTCAAGGCTATCCACGATGACGTTAGGGTCAAATGCGGCGTGTAGCACAGTGCAGCCCCCGCGCATCATGACTGGGTGCAGCACAGATAATGCCGCACAGTGAAACAGCGGCAGCACCAACAACATGCGATTATATCTGTTTAGCTCGAGCTCAATGGCCCCCGTTAACGCCGCTATGGTCAGGGCCAGATGGGATGACTCAACCGCTTTAGGTCGTGAAGTGGTGCCCGAAGTGTAGATCATGTGGGCCGTGTCTCTGTCCTCAATAATACGGTCATTAATCTCTTGCTCACTTTGATTATCGAGTAGCGCTTCTAAGCTGTAATCAGATTTGCCCTTGTTATTGCCCATTTGCACCGTCAGCTTGATGTGTGGATTACCTTCGGTGCTGGCGTGCACTAGCTCGGCAAACATCGCTTCGTAAACAACGGCTGAGGTTTCGCTGTGTTCAAGGTTGTAGCGCACATCGTCTACGCCTTGCATAAAATTAATCGGTACGGCAATGACACCGAGTTTGTAGCAGGCAAAATACACGGTAAGCATGTCGCGCTGATTGGTTGAGAATAACGCTAGTTTGTCCCCTTGTTTAACGCCCTTTGCGATTAAGCCGTGGGCCAACTGATTCACCCGTTTGTTTAATTCGTTATAGCTGGTTGCACGGCGCTCACCATTCGGAAAATCTACAATGGCGGGCTTCTCGCCGCTGTCTCTGCTGCGCTTACGTAGCAGGTCACCTAGGGCAACGCGCTCTATCAGGTTTCTATTCAATGCGTGGTTATTCATCTTCATATCCTCGTTGATATTGTGCTGGGCGTTAGCGCAAAACCTTGGGCGGCGCTGAGCGATGAAAGCCGTCCCATGTTGTGCTGTTAACGGGTGCTGTTTGACCAAGTGGCGCAAGTGCAGGGGCAGAGCCCATACTTGCAGCGCCGTCTACCCATATAGATTGGCCGCTGATAAAGTTGGCGCCTGGACTCATTAAAAAGCAAATCACCGAAGAGACTTCTGCTTCGCTAGCAATACGCCCCAGGGGTACTGCATGTTTTAGATTTTTTATCGCGGCTTGCATCTCTTGAGGGTAGGTATCAAGGCCAGAAGACGCCACCCAACCCGGCGCCACCGTATTCACTCGCACGCCATATCGGCCCCATTCCCACGCGGCCGTTTTGGTGAGGTTTTCGACCCCAGCCCGCGCTGCACCCGAGTGGCCCATACCCGGCATACCGTTTTTATTATCCGCGGTGATATTCACTATGCTGCCGCCATGGGCTTTGAAGTGTTGTTTGAACAATTCTCTGGCCATTAAAAAGCCGCCCACAAGGTTGGTTTGCACCACGCTTTCAAAGCCTTTTTTACTGATGGACTCTAATGG
>NZ_JBPOEU010000088.1:0-2444 GCF_051251695.1 Maritalea sp.
ATCGTGAACTCGCGCATCGGAAGCGATAATTTAAGGTCGATCGGCCAAAAGCCGACATTCATGCGCAGCGCAGCATCGGTCAAAGTGGGCTCGTTGCTGCCGTTCGCTGCACGTGCGAACCGTTCTGAGTGCATTCTAATGGCTGAAGGCCTGCTTCGCGGACAAAAGCGATCTTCGGTATTGGAGGAAATTGGCAACGGGTTTATCCTGAACTTCGCATCTCATGGAAGGTTCGTACACTTGCCTAAAGTCCGTATCGCAGCCGCGCAGGCCCCCGAAATCCACAAAGATATTCCGAGAGCATTGGAGTTTCTCCACTCAACTTCTGAGCGTGCCAAAGCAAAGCAAGCACATTTGTTGGTTTTTCCTGAGGGTTTCTTACAGGGCTATATTGTTGAAGAACAGCAGGCCCGAGAGGTGGCCATTGACCTCAGTTCTCAACGGTTTCTCGAACTATTAGAGAAATTTCCGCCCTCTGGACCGATGTTGGTAGTTGGCATGATCGAGTTAGCCGACGAAAAGCTATATAATACTGCTATAGTTGTTAAAGATCAGGGCCTTATTGGAAGGTATCGAAAGCAACATCTTTTACCAAGAGAGGTAGCCTTCACTAAGGGGAAGGACTTACCAGTATTTGAGGTTCATGGCCTCAGATTTTGCATAAATATATGTTATGATACAAATTTTCCTACCCTTGCGGAGCAGGTCTCTCGGAAGGGTGCCGAACTAATTGTTTGTTGTGCAAACAACATGCTGAAGCACGACACAGCCGAAAAATACAAATGGCTACACAATTCGGTGCGCGGGCAACGCTGCCACGAGAGCGCATTGTGGCTCATATCATCTGACGTCACCGGCGAGCGCGAAGATTACTTAGCTTTGGGGCCTACCGCGGTCCTCAATCCTGACGGTGACGTCGCAGAGCAATTGCCATTGGGACAAGTCGGCATGCTGGTGTTTGATCTACCTTACGTAAAATGAGCGTGGCTTGGACGATGTAGGTTAGGGCTCGGTGCTGCCGTTCGCTGCGGTTGAATGTGCCAAGTGCTGCCGAACGTCTGCTTTCTCATGCGGCGAACCTATATTTCGCAAATGCGGCGAACGACCGCTTCCCGCCCTTGATGTCGTGCCTTTCAGCCGACTAACCCAAAAACCTCTTTCAAGTTCAGCGTTCCCCCATTCATGCGCAAAAATATCTATGCCTTTGATTTTTATCCGTTTATCTCTTTCTGGAAAGTATAGGGATTACCCTCTCAAGGGTGCCAGGAGACATTTTGGCGATCAAATTTCTGTATTCATTTCGAGATGGCCCACGGACGAAAGTCTTCACTTGGTAACCATGTGCGCTCCCGATTGAATGCTACAGCACGGTGTTCTATGCTGCCGTCAGAAAGTTTAAGTTCGTACTGAAGTAAAGCGACAAATCGATACTCGTCTTGATGGATATATTTGCGGCCTTTATGAAGCTCTGGGGTAACATATCTAGACGCAAGGTTTTCAATTGAAATATCTGCAAACGATGTAAAGTGAATCGATGAACCATCGTAATGCACTGGTCCGTGAAATACCTTAAATTTGGGCTCAGGTGTTTTATAGCCATCGGCTGTAAAATCAGGTATTAGTTGGGCCAACTCTTCTTGTGCCCAACATGCATAATCTTTGTTTAAGGAGGTTTCTAGTTGGAGGGCAAACGCGTCGGCATCGTTAAATCGCATAAACCAGTTGTCATCGCATTTCATCTTGGGGCGTTGATCCAATGTGCATACCATGCTGCAGCAAAATATAAGCGCATCCGTACCAGTATAGTTGAATAGCCCAGAGACCGTTGCATCCAAATGGTTCGTAGAAGTTTTATCGATAGATATACACGTGTTACCAGTGTGAGCGCGATTTACAAAACCTCTGGCTTTTTTACCGAATCCACCGTTGACTTTTTTACTGAAATTAAATGAGTATGGATCTATTTGGTTAAGTAACCGAATGTCTGCAGCCGATTTTGGAATGTTGTATGAAATAGTATGTTTGCCCTCTCGTGTATCCCCAATTTCTGTATCACTATGCTTTCTATAGTATTCAAGGGAGCCTAGCTGTAGAGTTTTATAGTTACAAATATTGTATTCTGGGGCGCAGCTTTTCATTAAGAATGTAGGCATTCATGCTCTCCGGTGTTTTAAAATTTCAATTGTGGGGCTAAATGTCTTTCCAGTTTAGAGGCTGAACATTTTGTGACAGAATATTTATGTGTTTGTTATAAAGGCATTTATCTCTTTCTGGAAACTGTGGGGCAAACTCGCAAGGCCTCTTTCCAGTTCAGATTGCATTTGTGACGCCGATTGCTAATTAAAGGGCAGCTTAAAACGCCTCAAACCCCTTATTTAACGGCCTATGAAGCGGGCAGGAGGGTTTGCAAGTCTTGGTGTCGGCAAAGGTGCATCTACCTTACA
>NZ_JBPOEU010000089.1:0-2443 GCF_051251695.1 Maritalea sp.
AAAAAAAGGAGCAGGCAAAGTCTCTGAATCGACAAGCAGATTGGCTATCTGAACGTGCATTTGAAGAACTATCCTAAAAACAAGATGCTAAGGATACTGTCTGGTATGAGCGAGCACTCGTCTCGACTGTACGACTTCATGAGATGCCGAGCTGAAGGCGATCAACAAGGCAATGAAATCGGTCGAGACCGAGAACGTCGACCTCCTGAGTGTTCTGCCGCGAGCCTACACCTAAGAACGAGAACATAACAGCTCCGTTGCACGGATATATGCCGCTCCACTGGAACGGCCTATATCGACTCAAAATTCAAAGCTATTGCGCTCTCAGTGCCTTGTAACGGTGCAATAGCCTCGAGCCAATAAGAATGAGTGCTCGGGCTGTCATCTCAGTTCAAGCAACGTAGTCTCGAACAATTCCAACTAAACCTAAAATTCCATACAGATGAATCATCGCTCTCACAACAACCTAGTCTCATTCATTTGGCGCATTGCCGACGACTGCCTGCGCGATGTCTATGTTCGGGGCAAGTACCGCGACGTTATTCTGCCCATGGTCGTACTGCGCCGCCTGGATACGTTGCTGGAACCGACCAAGGACAGCGTGCTGGAAGAAGTTAGATACCAAAAAGAGGAGGTGGGTTCGACAGAGTTGGACGGCGATCCACTGAGAGACGCCTCTGGATATGTCTTCTATAACACCAGCCAATGGACACTGAAGAAGGTCCATTCGACTGCCACCAACAATCAACAGATTCTGCTCGCCAATATCGAAGACTACCTCGACGGCTTCAGCGACAACGTCAAAGAGATCATCGGTCGCTTCAAGCTTCTGGAACAGATGCGCCACATGGCGGACAAGCAGGTGCTTTTGGACGTCATAGAGAAATTCGTTTCCCCGTGGATCAACCTGACCCCGCATGATATCGAAGATCCCGAAGGCAACACCCTGTCCGGCCTGTCAAACCTCGGCATGGGTTATGTCTTCGAAGAGCTGATCCGCAAGTTCAACGAAGAGAACAACGAGGAGGCCGGTGAGCACTTCACTCCGCGCGAGGTGATCCACCTCATGACGCATCTCATCTTCGACCCCATCAAGAACCAGCTTCCTCCCATCATGACAATCTATGACCCTGCCTGCGGCTCAGGGGGCATGCTGACCGAAGCACAAAACTACCTCAAGGAACCTGATGGTGCGATCAAGGCTCGCGGTGACATCTACCTCTACGGAAAGGAGATAAACGACGAGACTTATGCGATCTGCAAGTCGGACATGATGATCAAGGGAAATAATCCCGAGAACATTCGCGTGGGCTCAACTCTATCGGTCGACGAGTTCGCCAGCGAAAGGTTCGACTTCATGCTCTCCAACCCACCCTACGGCAAAAGCTGGAACAGCGAGGTCAAGTACATCAAGGAAGGCAAGGACGTCATCGACCCCCGTTTCCTGGTTGAACTCGCCGATTACTGGGGTAGGACCGAGACTATGGATGCCATACCACGTTCCTCGGACGGTCAGCTGCTGTTCCTGATGGAGATGGTCAACAAGATAAAGCCGACGGAAACCAGCCCGCTTGGCTCTCGCATCGCTTCAGTTCACAATGGCTCCAGTCTCTTCACCGGAGACGCAGGCAGCGGTGAGTCCAACATCCGCCGTTTCATCATCGAGAATGACATGCTGGACACAATCATCCAGCTACCGAACAATCTTTTTTACAACACTGGCATAACTACCTACATTTGGCTCTTGTCCAATGCAAAACCTGAGATACGACGTGGCAAGGTGCAGCTGATCGACGCAAACCTGCTCTATCGCAAGCTCCGCAAGAACCTGGGTGACAAGAATTGCGAGTTCTCAGACGAGCATATCCAGCAGATCATCGAGGCCTACCTGAATTTCGTCCCCATCGAGCGGAAGATTGATGACAGCAACGAGCCCGTCGGCATCGCAGTAAAGATCTTTGACAACGCGGATTTCGGCTACCACAAGGTCACGATAGAACGCCCGGACCGTCGCCGTGCGGCCTTTAGTGCCGAACGGCTTGCGCCACTGCGTTTTGACAAATCGTTGCGCGAACCAATGGAGTGGTTTTACAGGGAACATGGCGATAGGGTTTATCAGACCGGCTTCCTCAAGGAACAGACTAAAACAATATTGGCGTGGTGTGAGGAACAGGACATCAGCCTTAACGCCAAGGCAAAGGCCAGGATGGTCGACACCAAGTACTGGATCAAGCTACGCGACCTGCTTGCAACGGCAATCCTGCTAATGAATGACGTCGGTACCGAAGAGACAGATGACTTCAACGACTTCCGAATGACCGTCAACGCAACGATCAAAGCTCGAAAGATCAAGATGAGTGTGAGCGATAAGAACGCCATACTGAACGCCGTCAGCTGGTACGACGAGAGCGCGCAGAAGGTTATAGCCAAGCGGCACAAGATG